>CAMBRJ010000335.1 GCA_945870175.1 Gemmatimonas phototrophica | reverse complement strand
GTCGGCGAGCACCGCGTCCGCCTCTGCGGAGCGACTCCGATAGGCGATCCCGACATCCGCCCCGGCCTCAGCGAGCAACCGAGCCACAGCCGCCCCGATTCCTCGCGAGCCGCCCGTAACCAACGCCCGCTTCCCGATCAGTGAAATCATGGCGACCCTTTCTTGTGAAAGTACATCATACGATGCCAGCTAAACACATCATGAAGAAGGGATTAGCTTCGGTTAAAATACGCCTAATCAGAGCGTCTGCTCGATCGCGTCGCAGATTGCGTGTTGGATACACAGATGAATCTCCTGCGCCCGGTCGGTCCGATCGGTCGGCACGACAATCGTGTGATCGGCGAGCAACCGCAATGCGCCCCCGTCTCGTTTTGTGAGCGCCAGCACCGGGATACCGAGCGCCGTCGCGGCCTCTGCAGCGCGAAGCACGTTCGGTGAGTTCCCGCTGGTCGAGTGGATGATCAAAAGATCTCCACGTTTCCCGAGCGCCTCAATCTGCCGAGAAAAAATGTGATCGAAGCCCAGATCGTTGCCGGCCGCCGTGATCAACGACGTGTCCGTGGTTAATGCGATCGCGGGATAGGCCCGACGGTTTCGCATATACCGAACCACGTACTCAGTCGCCATGTGCTGGGCGTCGGCGGCGGAGCCGCCATTCCCGCAGAATAGTAGGGTCCCCCCCTGCCTCACCGTGTGGCGGACCATGTCCAGCGCGCGCTCGATCTCCGGCGCCAGATCACGCGCCACACGCCCAGCCGTCTCGGCGAGCTCGTTCAGGGCAGCCAGCAACGGTGCAACGGACGTGTCTGGCGGGTGCTTCGCGCCTCGATCGGCGTGGGTCATAATTGGTAGTGGTTCAGGAATCGGTCGCATCAGCGACCGAGCATGCGCTTAATACGCCCAACGAGTCCATCCCGAAGCGGGGGGACCGGCCACGGATCCTCGTCACCGAGGACACGCTCGGCGTTGGCCCGAAGGAGCAAATCCATCTGCGCATCAGCACCTCGCTCGGCGAGCCAATCCCGTGCGGCGCCGAGCGTTCTGCCGTCGCCATGATTGTCCGAGGCCAGAATATCGATCAGTCCGTCAGCCAGCATCGCCTTGGCAAGAGTGGAGGGGACCCCACGTCCCATCAGCACCGACGCGTCAGTTTGAATGACCACGCCAAGCGCTCGCCATTCCCGAACGAGCTGAAGTGTACAGCCGAAATACCGCTCCGGATGTGCCAGAATAGGGGTTCGCCCGCTACGGGATATACGACGAAGTTCGCTGGTGGCCCCGCGAGGCAGGCCGCCGCGGGTGAATTCCACAAGCAGCGCGCGGGAGGTCCCTAGGCAGAATTCAGGCGCCGTGAGGTCGACCCCGGGACTGTCAAGCATGATCTCCCATCCGAGCCGAAGCTCGAGGCCGGCGGGCGCCCCAGCCTGCAATTGCCCCAACAGTTCGCGGTGACGCGCATAGGGCGCGGCGGTCGCCTGACTCGCATTGAGATGCGGCGTGCAGACGACGACGGTGACCCCCTGTGCGGCAAATCGCTGCAGGACAGGAATGGAGACGTCGAATGACGGAGAGCCGTCATCGACGCCCGGCAGCAGGTGCGAATGAATGTCGATCATAACGCGTTCCTCCTGCTGGCGTGAGACAGCGATGCGGACATCGCGCGCGTGCGGCTGCTCAGGCGCCCAACGATCCGGGAAGCGCCGCGATTCTGGCGAGCGCACGAGCGGCCCGCACGTCGATCAGCGCCGGATCGTCGGCGGCGGCCTGGAAGGCATAGGTGATGAGGGCGTCGACCGCGAGCAGATCGAGTGCGGTCGCACGCGACGTCGACCCGGAGGCAAGCAACGCATCAAGCAACTTCTCTCCCGCGTCGAGGCAGGCCTCCGGCACCTGCTGTGCCGGCAGATGCGCGAACGGCTCCAGTAATGCCGCCAGGCGGCTCCGCAGCCCTTCAGGCGGTGCGGGCGAGATGCCGTCGAACCAGCCGCCAACGGAGGTCACGATGGCGTCCGTGTTACGCCCTGCGCCGTTCATCGCGCTCACCCGGCGGATGCCAGGCGAGCGAAGATTTCGGCCGCCGCGGCGATCGCCACATCCAGCTTGTCGGCCTCGACACCAGCCTGCGCCATGTGCGGCTTTCCACCGCCACGCCCGCCGACCGTCGCCGCCACCTCACGCACGACGATATCCGCCCGCAGCCCCCGATCGCGGGCGTCATCAGTCGACACCACGAGCAGCGCGCCTTTACCGTCGGCCAATACGGCGCCGAGCACCGCGACGCCGCTGCCAAGTGCCTCCCGGAGCGAATCACCGAGCGCCTGCAGCGCCTTCACATCGACCACGTCAACACGCGTGGAGAGGAAGCGCATACCGCTCACCTCGGTGGCCTGACTGGCCAACTGCTGCGCGACACCACCACCAGACACTCCGCCTCGCATGGCCTCATCGAGACGCTTTTCCAGCTGTTTTCGCTCATCGATGAGTGCGTCGAGCTTCTTCTCGATCTGCTCGATGTTCGTAGCGGTACCAGCCATCGGCACCTTGAGGCGCGTAGCCACCTGCACCAGCGCTCGCTCGCGATCCGCCAGGAATTGGAAGGCGCGCGGCCCCGTCACCGCCTCGATTCGACGCACACCGGCAGCCACGCCGCCTTCAGACACGATACGTATGAGGCCAATTTCTGCGGTGTTCCGGACATGCGTACCTCCGCACAGCTCAACCGAGAGCGAGGGAATCTCGACCACGCGCACCACATCGCCGTACTTCTCGCCGAACAGTGCCATCGCACCCTGTGCCACAGCATCCGCGTACGCCGACTCTCGGGTCGTCACTGGCGCGGCCGTCCAAACCCCGGCGTTCACCTGCGCTTCGATCGTCGCGAGCTGATCGTGCGTGAGCGGACCGTGGTGTGTGAAGTCAAATCGCAAACGGTCGGGCGAGACCAGCGATCCGGCCTGGTGCACGTGCTCGCCAAGCACATGGCGCAAGGCCGCGTGCAGGAGGTGCGTCGCCGTGTGGTTGCGCTCCGTGTCGTGGCGCCGTTCTCGCAGCACCACGGCATGCGCCGGACCGAAGGTAATTTCACCGCTCGCCATGCCGATGGCCGCGATGCGGCCATCAAGCTTCCTCACGTCGGACACGCTCACCGACCAGCCGGCGCCCGTGATGGTACCGTGATCGGACACCTGCCCACCGGACTCCGCATAGAACGGCGTCTCACGCAGCATCACCGCCACACGGCCATCAGGCAGGGCGCGCACAGCGGTCACGACCGTGTCCGCTTCGGTCACGTCGTAGCCGACGAAACGGCCCAGCTTAGCGGTATGCTGCTGATCGTGCGTCCACTGGGTCGGATCGCCGAACTCGTCGGCGCTTACGGTGATCTGACGAGACTTCCGCTCGTCCTGCGACTGTTTTCGCTGCGCCGACAACGAGTGCTCGAAGCCGGCGATGTCCACCAGATAGCCGCGCTCACGAGCCATGAGTTCGGTCAGATCGATCGGGAAGCCGAAGGTGTCATACAGACGGAAGGCGTCTTCACCGGACAGCGTGCCACGCATATTCGTCGATCCCTGCGTGGATGCCGCCGGCGCCAACTCTTCGAAGCGCGTCATGCCCGCATCGATCGTAGTGAGGAATCGCTCTTCTTCTGCCCGCGTGGTTTCGAGGATGTGCTTGCGGCGTACATGCAGCTCGGGAAACAGGTCGCGCATCGATTCGATGACGACGTCGACCACGTGCACGAGCGTGGGCTCGCGGCGTCCGAGCAGCCAGGCGTGCCGCACGGCGCGGCGCAGAATGCGGCGCAGCACGTAGCCGCGCCCTTCGTTGCTCGGGAAGACACCATCGGCCAACAAAAACGCCGTCGCCCGCGCATGGTCGGCGATGACGCGGAACGACGCCGGATCGATCTCACGTCCGTCCTTGCCGACCGCTGTGCCAAGGCCAACACCCGGACGGTACGGGTAGCCGATGCCCACGATCTCTTCAACCTTCGCGATGAGCGGCTGGAAGAGATCGGTGTGAAAATTGTTCGTGACACCCTGCATGACGGCCGCGATGCGCTCAAGCCCAGCGCCCGTATCG
>CAMBRJ010000334.1 GCA_945870175.1 Gemmatimonas phototrophica | reverse complement strand
TCGATCCGCGCCAGTTCGTGCGTATCCACCGCCGCATCGTGGTCAACATGGATCGCGTGCGGGAGATGTCGCCGCTGCCCGGTGGCGACGGTCTGCTGATGCTCGGCGACGGGTCTACGCTGCGTCTGTCACGGACCTATCGGTCGCGGGTACGCTGATCGGCGCCGGTTGTCCCCAAAGGTTCGTTTCTGAACGAGGCCGCCTGACATCAGGCGGCCTCGTGACGTTCTGCCGGAATATTCCATCCACCCGCCCCGACCCCTGACGCACGGCGACCCGGACTGATGGCCCCCCCCGCGCGCCTCGGGAGCCTTGGCGAACAGTTCGCCCCATTCCCCGTCGAGATGGGACGACCGGAGCAGGTGACGGGGATCCTCCCACCGCTGTTGTTCGGCACGACGGCGAGCGTGTGGAATCAACCGACGATGGGGAGGGGATGTGCTGCCCCGATCGGGCCCGTGTTCCCTCGCGCTGGCGATTGACAGTCCCGTGCTGACTGCTAGCTTGGCCCCACGGTTGCGTCGCAGTGATCCACGCAGTGAATGAGTAATAGTCCGTGTTGTCCCCAAAGCTGTAGTACCCACCCCACGTGTTTTCCCGCCGCCGCGCCCCTGCGCCGGCGCTTTTCAGTGCCAAGTCGGTATTCTGAGGCCGCCGAAAGGTGAGCCGATGGGATCGCCCTGGCGTTGCAGACGTTGTCGGCACGGTCCCACCGGCCGAGACGTTGTCCCGCAGTACTAGCCTCCCGGAGGAGCAGATGAAGGCTTTCGGACGTCGTATGTGGTTTATCGCGACGGTCCTAGGCGTGGTGGCAGTTGCCACGCCGATCACCGCCGCTTGGGCCCAGACCGGTAAGTTGACCGGTGTGGTGACCGACGCGGAAAGCGGAAAGCCCGTTGAGGGCGTTTCGGTGATCATTCAGGGCACAACACTTGGGGCGAACACGAACGCGGCTGGACGCTACTTCATCATCTCCGTCCCACCGGGCAATTACACGGTGCAGGCGCGGCGGCTTGGGTTCCAAAGCATCAACACGACCGATGTGCGGATCGCCATCGATGTGACCCGCGAGCAGAACTTCAAGCTCCGCGCCACGAACCAGACCCTCGCGGCCGTGACCGTGCAGGCGGAGAAAACCCCGCTGATCGAACGTGGGCAGGTGGGCTCCGGTAGCTCAATTACCGAAGAGCAGATCCAATCGCTCCCCGTGACGTCCATCGCCGGAGTGTTGGCGCTTCAGCAGGGCTTCCAGGAAGTCCCGCAGAACACCAGCCTGATCTCCGTCGCGGAAGAGCAGCGCAGCACGTCGGCGCCGATCCGAGTGCGCGGCAGTCGCGGTGGCTCCACGCTGTCGATGATCGACGGCGTGCCGATCAATAATTCGATCTTCGGTTCGAACGCGATCGACATCAACTCCTTTGCGGTGAGCGGCGTGGACTTCCGCCGCGGCAACATGGACCCGCAGTACGGCAATGCCCTGTCGGGTATCGTCAACAGCTCCATTCGCGAAGGCGGATCGCAGGTCTCTGGCTCCATCAGCTTCCAGAACGGGACCTTGCCGGGCGAGCTGTTCAACTCGACCCAGGACAAACTGGGCGGCAACAATCTGCTGCGCGGCTACTTGGCCGGCCCGGTACCGGGCACGAACTCCAAGCTCCGCTATTCCGTGTCGGGTCAGGTGGAAAGCGCCGCCGCGCGCGTGCTCGAGTTCGACCAAGACATCTTCTCGGTGAATCAAAACGTGGAGCGCTCTGAGGTGCTCCCCGCCTATTCGCGCGACCTGATCAAGGGTTGGCAGGCATTTGGCGGCCGACAGAATGCGCAGTTCGTGGGCAAGCTCACCTTCCTGCCGTTCGACAATACCAAGATCAATTTCACCGCCATCGGTGCGGAGCGGGCCAATCGTCCGTACGATCGTCGCTTCATGTTCTCGTACCAGCCTGACCCGCTGTCGCTGGTCACGAATCGCGCCGATTCGTTGTTCGTGATCAACGACCAAGGTCTCGTGCTGCAGCGCGATCTCACGCCGACGGCTATTCGCGACAAGAGCAACATGTACATCCTGTCGCTCGTGCAGAACTGGGGCCGTAGCTCGCTCACGCTGCGTGCGGCCCAGCTGGAATTCGAACGGGTCACCTGCCCGATCTATCGCGGCGTCTGTCTGCCCGCGCCGTTTTGCCAGGCCAACTTCGCGCAGGGCTTCATCAACCCCTCACCGACGCTGTGTAACACGGTCCCCGACCAGGGCGCGACCGGTCAGCTGTTTGGTGGTGAGCAGTTCACGGATCGAACGTTCCGCGCCGACCTGAAGTCACAGATCACCGATCACAACGAATTGCAGATCGGTGCGCAGCTGGTCACCCACGATTTGGTCTACAGCGATCGCGCGGCCGGCCCTGGCCAGTCGGGCATTACGCCGCTCACTTATCAGGTATACCGCGCCAAGCCGTACGACGCGGCGGCCTATGTGCAGTCGGTGATCGAGTACGATTTCCTCAGCATTCGACTGGGCGGCCGGTTTGACTACGGGGTGGCTCGCGGTCGCAGCTTCGCCAATCCGCTCGACCCGGCCAATGCCACCACGGCTCGTGAGGTCTGCAATGGCGCCACGGTCGACGGCAAGCGTTTGGTGAATGCGCAGGGACAGCCGTACGGCACGACCGGCTGTTTCGCCTCGAAGGAGAACCCCGCCACCAAGCGTCCGATCCTGCTCGACTCGGCCGCTTCGATCGCGCAGGGTGACGACTTCTCCGCCGCGCGCGCGCGCACGGCCTTCAGCCCGCGCATCGGCGTGAACTTCCCGCTCACCGAACGGTCGCAGTTGTTCTTCAACGCTGGCCGGTACACCAAGGTCCCCAACTACGCCGACGTGTATCGCAACACGGGCACCGGTACGGTCGCGGGCCTCACGGGTGCGGGCGACCGCTACTGTGGAGCCGCGCAGGTGAAGCCCGGCACCACAGAGTGCACACCCGACATCCGCACCAGCAACCCGACGTACGTGGGCAACGTCAACTTGCTGCTCGAGGAAGCCAAGTCGTACGAAGTGGGCTACTCGACCACGCTCGGTGCGCAGAACAACTACGGCCTACAGGTCGCGGTGTACAATCGGTCGGAAACCGGCCTCACCGGTATCCGCACCAGCCGCGCCACCAATGACATCGGTTCCACCTACGATGGCTCGGCGCCGCAGTACCGCGTGGTGGTGAACGGAGACTTCCTGACGGCCCGTGGCATGGAGCTCTCGCTCGACCGCCGCTTGTCGAACCGATATCAGTACAGCGTGAACTACGGCCTCGCGCGTTCCACCTCGAACTCGCAGGCCCCGGACCGGGCCGACGAAATTGCCCGCACCGAAGCCAACCGCGTCCAGCTCATCGAAACGCTGACCGACGGCAACATCACGCACACGGCCAACCTGTCCGTCACGTACCGCGTGCAGAACGACCTGCCGACGCTGCCGCTCAACGCCGGACGTCTGCTGCGCAACACCACGGTCAGCTATACCTACCAGATCCGCAGCGGCAATCCGTACACGCCGGTGCGCGCCACGTCGCTGGCGAATATCGGCGTCACGAACAACGCCTCCGATATCAACTCGGGCACGGCGCCGAGCGTGCAGGATATGGGGTTGCAGTTCGACAAGCGGTTTGCCATCCGCAACGTGAGCTACTCCGCATTCTTCCGCGTGAGCAACCTGCTCGATCGCAAGAATTGCGCGCAGGTGTTCGTGAATACCGGCAAGTGCGACGCCGGTCTGCGCGACTTCCAGAACCGCCGCGTCGGCAACACGGGCGACGTGAGCACGTCGACTGGGTTCGATCAGCCTGAATTTATCGGTGCCCGCCGTAGCCTGTTCGCCGGCATCACCGTCAGCTTCTAAGTCTCCTTCCCGATCACGATGACTCTCATCATGGATTCCATCAGCATTTGCCTGACCACGTCACGGCGCCGCCTTCGGGCGGCCGCGGCGACGTGTGTGGTTGCGGCCGGCGCCATCGGTATGCCAGCCACCATGCTGGCACAGGGGGGGCTCACGCCGCCCATCACCAGCATCGACAGCATGCGCGCCGATGGCAGCGTCGTCACCATACCGCTGTCCGCCGCGACGAG
>CAMBRJ010000333.1 GCA_945870175.1 Gemmatimonas phototrophica | reverse complement strand
TGACGAACGGTTCGTCGTCTGGCAGCCGGATGCACCAGGGTTGCTTGCCCTGATGGCCGGGCACCACCTGCCACTCGTAGAACAGGTCGGCCGGCATGAGGCCTCGCTGCGTCTTGAAGGCGGCGCGGAAGGCTGGCTTGGACGCGATCCCGTCAGCGCGGGCGTTGGCGAGCGTGTGGCCGATCCCGGGGTCGTCGGCCCAGAAGGGGATCAGCCCCCACTTGGCCATGCGGAGCTCGCGCCCGTTGCCCTCCTGCATCACCAGCGGCACCGCCTGCGACGGCGCCACATTGTAGCGGGGAGCGAGCGCGGGGAAGGTGACGCCCAGCGGGAGCGTCGCGAGTCGCGCGGGGTGACCGAAGCCATATCTACCACACATATGCCTGCAATGTACGGCGGGCCTCCCTTCCCTTCCATCCCCGGTCGGGATAGGCTTAACGGCTCATCTGGAACAGATCACCGTTCCTCTGACCCTCCTCCCGCGGATCGGCACTTCGGGGGGCACCTTAGACCACAGGGAGGATTGCCGAGTGGCAAAGCTCAAAATCCGCCGCAACCCTACGCGGCAGTACGAAGCCGTGTACATCATCGATAGTGCGATCGAAGATGCGGCCATTCTGGAAAAGTTGGAGAAGCTGCAGAGCCTTCTGAATCTCGCCACACCGGCTGAGATCGAGCATTGGGGCCGTCGCCAGCTCGCGTACAAGATCGGTCGCCACGACACCGGCTACTACGCGATCGCCCGCTTTGAAACGGCCCCCGCCGTGCTTCCCGAGTTCGAGCGTGCGCTCAAGCTCGACGAAGGGATCATCCGCTATCTCATCTCGCTGGCCGAGCATGAGCTGGGTGCCCCGAAGCTCAGCGATGAAGAGCTCGCTTCGCGCCGTCGCGCGGGCGATGACGACGACGACGACGAGGATTAAACCATGCGCCGCCAAAAGAAGCCCTGCCCGATCACGGAAGCGGGCATCCGCTACGTCGATTACAAGGATGACCGCCTGCTCGCCCGTTTCATCACGGACTACGGCAAGATTCTGCCGAGCCGCCTGAGCGGTGTCGACGCGCGTCACCAGCGTCAGCTCTCGAAGGCCGTCAAGAAAGCGCGTTTCCTTGCGCTCCTTCCGTACGTGAAGGGACAGACGGGCTGAGGATGACCGGAGCGGTCGCGTCGGAGCTCGCCGCGACCGCTCCGCAGGAGCGCGGGTGGCGGTGGTTCGTGTTGGCGCTGGTGTTGATGGTGCTCGTCACCGCGGCACCGGCCTGGCCCGCCTCACTGTCACTCCTCGCCGGAGCGATCCGGCTGCTCCTGCCGATTGAACAGTTCGCCCTGCTCGTACTCGTCGCGATCGCGTCCTGCGCGATCATCGGCTGGTGGTCAGGCGGTCGGCTCGTGTTGGCGCTGCTCTGGGCCGCGGGCGCCGGCTACGTGATCTGGAAAGTACCGCTTCCGTTTGTTGGCTACGGTGCCTTCGGGCGCGGATGGGCGCTCACGCTGGGCGCGTCGTTCGGACTCGTGTGTCTGGTGTCGCCCCGTCGGGCGCTCCTGCTTCGGGCACTCGGTGCGATTGGAGTGGCGTCCATGATCACGGCCGCCGGCTTTACCACCCGCACCAGCGGTGGCAGTACCCTGTTCGACGGACCGGCGCAGATGCTCTCTCAGGAGTATCAGCGCCGACTCGGTGAGTCGTTAGGAAACTGGCGCAGTCGGTCGGAGTCGGAGTCGTGGCGCGCGTTCGCGCAGCGCTTCCCTCAGGCGGCCGAACGTGCCACGCGGATGGAAAACCTGCTGGTCGCCGTGGCGGCACCGCGCTCCGGAGCGGGCTCGGCACATGGACCGATCCCGGGTCCGCTGGTGGCGATCGCGCCGGCGCTCTTGGCGCTCGAATCGCTGGTGGCGTTGGCGTTGGGGTGGGCCGCGTATCACCGCTTGTCGAGGGTGCGTATTGGTCCGCCGCTGAGTGCGCTGCGCGAGGTGCGGTTCAACGATCAGCTGGTCTGGGGATTGGTGGTCGGTGTGACCGTGCTGCTGTTGCCGACGCTCGCCGAGTGGCGAACGGTCGGTGCGAATCTGGTCTGTTTTTTCGGGTCGCTGTATGCCTTTCGGGGCGCCGGCGTACTCATCTGGTGGATCCCCGACCGACTCGCCGTGCCGGCGTGGCTCGCGTTGGTGGTGTTGGTCCCGATCCTGGGTCCAGTCTGGGTCGTGATCGCCACGCTGGCGGTCACCTTCAGTCTGGGTCTGGGGGATACCTGGCGTAACTTTCGAGCGGGCGCGCAACCGCGCCGCTCGTCGCCGCGCTGATTTCACACACCTTTATCGCAGGACCCGGAGCTCCCATGGAAGTCATCCTTCGCAACGCCGTCGACAAGCTCGGACATCCTGGTGACATCGTCTCCGTGTCCGCCGGCTTCGCCCGCAACTTCTTGATTCCCCGCGGCTTCGCGTTCGAAGCCACGACGGGCAATCGCAAGCGCATTGCCCTCGAGAAGGGTCGTCTCGAGGCGCTCGAGGCCGAGCGCGTCGCTGCCGCCCAGACCATCGCCGACAAGCTGGCCGAGGTCTCCGTGACCTTCGCCGCGCGCGTCGGAGAAGAGGGCAAGTTGTTCGGGTCGGTCACCACGGCCGACATCGCGCACCAGCTGGAAGTCCAGGGCTTCCACATCGAGAAGCGCCAGATCGAACTCAACGAGCCCATCAAGACCCTCGGCGTCTACCGAGTCGGCATCCGCCTGCACGCCGACGTGAAGCCCGAAATCAAGGTCTGGATCATCAAGCAGTAATCGGCAGCACTCTGCCGGCATGGGGGGAGTCCTGACTCGGACTCCCCTTTTTTTGCCCCTGTCCGAGTCGCCGTCCAACGCGCAACCTTCAGTCACATGATGGGGTACCGCAAAACGACGGTGACTGTCCATCACTCGCATTCTCCCGACTCCATACATGGCAGAACGTCCGCCAAGCCCCGGCGAATCCATTGCGCGCCGCGCCGCCGCCCTCGCCAGTGACATGAAGGCCAACGATATCCTCGTCCTCGACTTGCGTGGAGTGACGGATATGACCGACTTCTTTGTTATTGCCAGTGGGACATCCGACACGCACGTCCGCGCCGTCGCGGAACACATCCAGGCAGGGTTGAAGGAGGGTGGCGTGTCTACCACGATGAGCGAAGGTCTTTCGCAGGGACGATGGGCGCTGCTCGACTACGCGCACACCGTCATCCACGTCTTTCATCCGACGTTGCGTCAGTACTACCAGCTGGAACGGCTGTGGGGCGATGCCACGCCGGTCCCGCTGGACACCGCAACCATGCAGGGAGCCCGGTAAATGCCGCAGGCGCAGCGCTGGACACGATGGGGAGCGGCTCTGGTTTTCGCGATCATCGCGATCGCCTCGCCGCTTCACGCCCAGTACTTCGGGCAGAATCAGGTCCAGTACGATCGGCTGCGCTGGCGTGTGATCGAGACCGAGCACTTCCAGATTCACTATTATCCGCAAATCGCCGATGTGGCGCCCGATGCCGCGCGCATGGCCGAACGGTCGTACGCGCGGCTCTCGCGCCTCATGGCGCACCAGTTCCGCGAGAAGAAGCCCGTGCTCATCTTCGGCTCGTCGGGCGACTTTGCGCAAAGCAATGTGTTCGGCGATCTGGGTGAAGGCACCGGCGGTGTGACCGACCCGCTGCGCCAGCGCATGGCGCAGTTCTTCAGTGGCGACTGGGCCAGCTTCGAACACGTGCTCATGCACGAAATGGTGCACGTGTTCCAGTTCGACATCTTCTCGCGCGGGCGCGCCGGCGCGGGGTTGCAGAATCTAGCGATGGTCCATCCGCCGCTCTGGTTCATGGAAGGTCTCGCCGAGTATTTCTCGATCGGACCCGAGCACCCCTGGACCGATGCGTGGGTCCGCGACGCCGTCACCAACAACGCGCTGCCCACCATCGCGCAGATGACCGAGCGCCCGGACAAGTATTTCCCGTATCGCTACGGGTTGTCGGTGTGGCAGTACGTGGGCGCCCGGTGGGGCGACGAGGTCATCGGCGAGATCATGAACGCGGTGCCCAGCGTCGGCATCGATCGTGCCTTCCGTCGTGAAATCGGCATGTCACTCGATGAGCTCAGCGCCG
>CAMBRJ010000332.1 GCA_945870175.1 Gemmatimonas phototrophica | reverse complement strand
GAGATCGGCGGATACGCGGGGCACTGTCCCGCTGGCGTTCGCTTCGTCCCTGGCCAATCGCACGACTCCCAAATTCTCGACCTCTGACCCACGTGCTCGACGCGGCGGCGCGCCACAGGCGCCCCCCTGTCGAACCCGGGTTTTCAATTGGTGTTCCCCGGCGTGAACGCGTTGTGCGAAAGCGACCAGCGCACGCGACCGGTGCAGTGCCCTGGCGGGCTGTCCTCTGCGGAGGCGGTTGGCTGGGTTGGTAGGCCAGCGGGATCTCCACTCCCGTTGGTGAGATTTCTCTCCCCCGTTTCCGGCTTCAGATGCGCCGAGGGCTGAGCATGTCGAGATTTATGCGGTGGCTGTCGCAGGTCCCCATCGCCGTTGCCCTGTTGCTGATGCCCGTCGTGGCGCAGGCACAGGGTCCGGCCGTGATCACTGGAATCGTGAAGAGCGAGTTCGGTGATCCCCTTGAAAACGCCAACGTCTATATCGTTGAGCTCGCCATCTCGGTGGGCACCAACGCGGCGGGCCGTTACACCATGACGATCCCGGCGGATCGTCTCCGTGGTCAGGCGTTGCAGCTCCGCGCCCGCTCCATCGGCTACAAGGCCGATGCGAAGCCGATCACCCTGCGGGCCGGCAACCAGACGTTCGACTACACCCTGGCCAAGGACATCAATCGCCTCCAGGAAGTCGTGACCACCGGCGTGACCGCGGGTACGGAGCAGAAGAAGCTCGCGTTCTCGGTGGCCCAGGTCAGCGAAAAGGACATGCCTATTCCGGGCTCCAATCCGCTGTCGCAGCTGCAGGGGAAGGTGGCCGGCGCCAACATCGTGTCGGCCTCGGGCCGTCCGGGTACGGCGCCCGCCATCATCCTCCGTGGCCCCCAGTCGATCAACGCCTCGGGTCGCGGCCAGGACCCGCTGTACATCATCGACGGCGTCGTGTCGCAGGGTGGCCTGCAGGACATCAACCCGCAGGACATCGAGAACATCGAAGTCGTGAAGGGTGCGGCCGCCTCGTCGCTGTACGGATCGCGCGCCGGTAACGGCGTCATTCAGATTACCACGCGCTCGGGCAAGAACCAGAGCGAAGGCGTGAAGTTCCGCGCCAACGTGGAATACGGCATATCGGATATCGAAAACGAGTACAAGTATCCGACCACGCACTTCATGCTGATGGACGAGACGGCGTCGCGCTTCTGCGTCACGGTCTCCGGTGTGGCCGACTGCTCGCGCACGGCCGACATCTATCAGGAAGCGTATCGCATCAACAACGACGGCGGTGACTTCTCGCTGCCGCCCGTCACGTTTGCCAACGACGGAGGTATTTCCCGGAATCCGGGTGCCGTGGGCTCGCGTTCGCTGTTCCAGGTGAACCAGTTCCCGAAGACGTACAATCCGATCGCGCAGTTCGTCACGAACGGTCAGGTGGTCAACTCGACGCTCGACGCTACGGGTCGCGTGGGTCGCACGAACTTCTTTGCGTCGGTGAATCAGCTGCGCCAGGAAGGCTCCGTGAAGCTGCTCCCGGGGTACACGCGAAACTCGATGCGCTTGAACGTGGACCAGCAGCTGGGTGGCAACATCAACTTCTCGTTGCGGTCCAACTACTCCAGCGCCAACGACTACAACAACGCCGCAGGGTGGTTCGGTCTCACGCGTCAGCCCGCCAACGCGCAGCTGTTCGCCGAAGACGGCAAGGGCCGACTGTACATCCGCACGGTGGCCCAGAATCAGGGTGCCCAGAATGTGAACCCGGCGTACAGTTCCCAGAACTTTGTGCCGCTCAATCGCATCGATCGCTTCGTGGGCAATGCCACGGCGCGCTGGACGCCGCTCAGCTGGCTCGATGGCGAATTCAACTTCGGCTACGACGCCCGCAACAACTTCCAGGAATCGCAGCAGGATCGCGGCTACCGGACGTCGGCGCTCAGCTCCACGAACCTCGGCACCATCAGCCGCAGTGCGGGCCGCTCGTACTCGCTGAATGCCTCGGGTAACGTATCGGCGCGCAAGAACTGGTTCGACGAGAGCCTCACGTCGCGCCTGACGCTGCGCTATCTGTACGAGACGCAGGACTCGCGCTCGCAGAGCACCGGCGGTGATAACCTCGCCGTGCCGGGACTCCGTGACCCCGACGCCGCGATCACGAACTTTTTCACGTCGGGTGGTACGGAAACCGTGCGTCAGCTCGGCTTCTTCACCAATCTCGACCTCGACTACAAGGGCCGCTACATCATCGGCGCCCTCGTCCGTCGTGACGCCGCCTCGCTGTTCGGAGCCGCGAACCGTTGGCAGACCTATGGCCGGGCATCGGCCGCGTGGCGTCTGTCCGACGAGCCCTGGTTCAACGTCAACCAGATCTCGGACCTCAAGTTCCGCTACTCCGTTGGTCAGGCCGGTAACCGCCCGAACTTCTCGGCACAGTACGAGACGTTCACGATCGGTGCCGGTGGCGCGCTCAACCCGAACCAGCTGGGCAACAAGAACCTCCGTCCCGAGGTTTCGACCGAAACCGAGTACGGCATGGACCTCGAGCTGTTCAGCAAGTACGGCGTCACGGTCACGAAGTCGCACAATGTGATCGACGACCAGCTGCTGCAGCCGCCGCCGCCGGCCGCGGCCGGCTTCGCCAGCCAGTGGACGAACGCGGGTCAGCTCACGAACAACACGGTCGAAGTCTCGCTGAATGTGCCGCTCGTGGCCTCGCGCCACGTCGACTACTCGGTGCGCTTCAATTACGATCGCACCACGTCCGTCATCACGCAGCTCGATATCCCCGAGTACTTCGTGGAAGGGACGATGTTCAAGATCGTCCAGGGCGGCTCGATGGGTCAGATTTATGGCCGCAAGTTCGTGAAGGAGTGTGGTCAGCTCCCCGCCGACTTCCAGGGCCGCTGCGGATCAGGGCTGGACTTCCAGCGCAATTCGGACGGCTTCATCGTGTACGTTGGCCAGGGCAATACGATCGCCGAAGGCATCACGAAGAATCTGTGGATGACCCGCCTTCCGGGCGCCTCGGCGCCGTGGAAGGGTGGGACCGGTGGCGACCCGCTCAGCTGGGGTATGCCCATCCTCGAGCGCGATGCCGGCGGTGCGGTGCCCGTGCTCCCGATTGGTCAGGCGCTCCCGCGCTTTCGCTGGTCGGCTGCCCAGAACTTCCGCTACAAGCGCGTCACCGCCTACGGCCTGCTCGACGCCACGGTCGGCAAGAACGTGTGGAACCAGGGCCGTCAGTGGTCGTTGGGCGACTTCATGCACGCTGACGCCGACCAGCAGGGCAAGTCGGTCGCGGATGCGAAGCCGGTCGGCTACTACTTCCGCGCGGTGTCCACCGGCGGCATCGGCGGCCTGTACGACGTGCTCGGACCGAACAACAACACCGTGGAAGACGCCAGCTTCGTGAAGCTCCGTGAACTCTCGGTGGGCTACCGGATCGGTTCGATCGGCGGCGTGGGCAACTGGAATCTCGCCCTCATCGGTCGCAACCTGATCACCTGGACCAAGTACTCCGGCTTCGATCCTGAAGTCGGACTGGGAGGTGGCCAGCTCGGATCCGGCGTGCTCAACGCCAACGATGGCTACGTCTTCCCGAACCTGCGCCAGTTCACGTTCTCGCTCAGCACCAGCTTCTGACCCCGGAGTTCACGTCGCGCGAGTCGTTCAATACACTCGCGCGCGTGGACAGCCTCTTGAGGAGATTCGATGCGTAAGCACGTTTCGCAGTACATGGCGGGCGGTGGGCTGCTGCTGGGGCTTTTGGCCTGCAGCGGTGACTCACTGAACGTCGCCAACATCAACAATCCAGACGTGGCACGCGCCTACGCTACGCCGTCGGGCGTGGAAGGTGTGGTGGCCGGACTGGGAGTGCAGCTGTTCAACACGCAGCGTGCCACCGAGTCGGTGAACACGCAGGCGCGTATCCTCGCCGGCGAGAACATCGCGTCGGTGGCCAACTTCGGCATGGCCGCGCGCTCACAGATCCCGCGCTCGATCATTTCGAACGAACTGGGTAACGACAACCAGGCGGGCAACCTCGCGAACTTCAATCAGTTCTCGCGAGTGTCCCGGACCGCGTCCAACGCCGTGGCCGCCGTCAAGCGTCTCGCCACCACGAGTCAGACGATCGGCAGCCCAGCGC
>CAMBRJ010000331.1 GCA_945870175.1 Gemmatimonas phototrophica | reverse complement strand
TCCTGATCGGTGTCTGGGGGGCCGCGGGGCAGTCGCGCGCCAGCCTGCGGTACGTGCTGTTCACGCTCGTCGGCTCCCTCTTGATGTTGGTGGCGATTCTGTCGCTCTGGACGCTGGGGGGCAGTTCGTCGTTCCACCTCGATCAGCTCATGGGACTCGCGCTCACACCGCGGGCCCAGCTCTGGATGTTCGGTGCGTTCTTTCTCGCCTTTGCGGTGAAGTCCGCCTTGGTGCCGTTCCATACCTGGTTGCCGGATGCGCAAGGCGCGGCACCGACCTTCGCCGCCGTCACGCTCGGTATCAAAGTCGGCGCGTACGCGATCCTGCGCTTCGCGATTCCGCTCTTTCCGGCGGCCGCCATGGAGCCGACGGTGCGCGGGACCATCCTGGTGCTGTCAGTGATCGCCATCGTGTACGGCGCGCTGCTGGCAATGTCACAGCGCGATATGAAGCGGATGGTGTCGTACAGCTCGATCAGTCACCTCGGCTTCATCATGCTCGGCTGCTTCGCACTTACGCAGCAGGCGGTGCAGGGGGCGGTGGTCACGATCGTCAACAGCGGTATCTCGACCGCCGCGCTCTTCCTGCTGGTGGGCATGCTCGAGGATCGGCGCGGGACCACCGACATGGACGGCTTCGGCGGGATCGCCAAAGTAGTCCCGATGTTCAGCGTCATGCTGACGCTCGTGATGCTGTCCACGATCGGGCTGCCTGGGACGAACGGATTCGTCGGCGAATTCCTTGTGCTCATCGGGACCTACGCGGAGCGGCCGGTACTTGCCGTGATTGCAACCAGCGGCGTGATCTTCGCCGCCGCCTACGGACTTCGGGCATTGCAGCGCGTTCTCTTTGAACGCCTCGATACCGCCAAGAATGGGGCGCTCACCGACTTAACTGGCCGCGAGCGTGTCGTGATGGCAGCGTTCGCGGTGGCGATCATTTACCTCGGCGTGTCGCCACAGCCGATGCTGCAGCGTATCGAGCGCGCGTCACAGAACATTATCGAGTCGGTGCGCTTCGGTCCGAACGCTGCGACTTCGCTCCCCAACGTCTCCGTGGTCCGCTGATGGGCGCTACCCTTTCGGCCGGCGCGCTGTTCCGCGCATTGGCTCCCGAACTCCTGATGTCCGCCGGCGCGATGGTGCTGCTCCTGGCGACCGTCTGGAAGCCGCAGAGCAACAACGCGGCGATGGCGGAGGGCGCCGAGAAGACGAGTGCCTTCACCCGCTTCGGAGTGGTACTCTGTCTGCTGGTCGGTCTGGTCGTCATGATCGCTTGGGGCGACGGCGTGAACGGTACCCCCGATCAGCGCATTGCCGGTGATGGTTTCCGCTGGGCGATCGATCTCGTGATCCTGCTCGGTACGGTGCTGTCGCTCATCCTGCTCGACGCCGAGCACCACCGCAGTGCGGCGTTCAGTCCTGAGGTTCCGGTGCTGATGTTGCTCGCGGCCACCGGCATGATGGTGCTCGCGGCTGCACGGGATCTGATGTTCGTTTTCCTCGGCATTGAACTGATGTCGCTCGCGATCTATGTGCTGGCTGGCGTGAATCGGCGGAGTGCGCGCGGTGCCGAAGCAGCGGTGAAGTACTTTCTGCTGGGATCGGTCGCGTCGGGCTTTCTGCTGTATGGCATCGCCCTGATCTATGGTGCCACCGGCAGTACGCGTCTGGTCGACATCGCCCAATGGGTCTCGACGCAGCACAGTCTCGGTCCGATGTTTCTCGTCGGCACCGGTCTCCTGCTCGTGGGGTTCGGCTTCAAAGTCGCCGCCGCCCCATTTCATCTGTGGACGCCCGACGTGTACGACGGCGCGCCGTTGCCGATCACGGCATTCATGTCGGCCTGCGTCAAGACGGCGGCGTTCGCCGTCTTCGCTCGCGTAATGACCGAAGCCATGCCGGGGGCCGCCTCGCGCTGGCACTCGGCGATGTGGTGGCTGGCCGTCGTCACCATGGTCGCCGGCAATGTGTCTGCGCTTTCACAGAAGAACTTGGTGCGACTGCTCGCATATTCCAGTATCGCGCACGCCGGTTATCTGCTCGTCACGATCGTGGTCGCCTCAACGGCGGGCACGACCGCGCTGGTGTTCTATTCGGTGTCCTACACGCTCGCCACCATGGGGGCGTTCGGCGTGCTGATCATCGTCAATGGCGGCCGCGACCGGTCACCCACGCTCGATGATATCGCGGGACTCTGGTTGGTCCGCCCCTGGCTGGCCGTATCGATGGCGGTCTTCCTCCTGGCGTTCATGGGCATGCCGCTGGTGGGTGGTATGGGCTTCTTTGCGAAGTGGTATCTGCTGCAGGCGGCCCTGCAGGCCACCACGCCGCAAACGATCCTTGCGGTCATCGTGGTGCTCAGCAGCGCGGTGTCGGCGGCGTATTATTTGTCCGTGATCTCGGCGATGTTCATGCGCCCGCGCCCAGAAGGGCATCCCGTTCCGTCTTCCATTCCTATGGCGCAGACGCTGGTCACGGTCACCTGTGTGCTGTTGCTACTGCTGGGCGTCTACCCCACGCCGATGATCGAACTCGCCCGTCGCGCGCTGCCGGGTACAGCCGCGTCTGCTGGCGTGCCGACGTCGAACGGTGCGCCGCGCGTGCAAGCCGCGAGCCTCGTTCGGTGAGTGCGCTCGATCCGCGCGGTGTGATCTCTGTCCCGACTTTCGTCACTCTCCGATAATGGCCATCAATCAGACAATCTTCCGGCAGTACGACGTTCGTGGCATCGTGGGCACCGACCTCACGGACGAAGTGGCGTATGGACTCGGACGAGGCTATGCGGCGTATCTTGTGGCCCATGGCATCAAGGGGGCCGTGGCCGTGGGGCGGGACAATCGGCCGAGTGGCGACGCGTTGCGCGATGCGCTCGTACGTGGGCTGACGGAATGCGGGGTGGATGTCGTCGATGTGGGCGTGGTCCCTACGCCCCTGTTGTACTGGACATTGCATCACGAGCCCGTGATCGGCGGCATCCAGATCACCGGTTCGCACAATCCGCCGGAGTACAACGGCTTCAAGATGTGCGTCGGCACCGGCTCGCTTCATAGTGAAGAGATCCAGGTGCTCTATCGTTTGATCGTCGATGGCGTCTTTCCGTCAGGCGCCGGTGCGGTGCGGCATGTGCCCGTCATCGATCGGTACGTCAGTGATATTGCGGCGCGGGTGGGCCGTATCACACGTCCGGATGGCTCGACGCTCAAGGTCGTGTACGACTGTGGAAACGGGGCGGCCGCACTGGTCGCCCCCCAGCTGATGACCGCACTCGGTATCGATGGGATCGGTCTGTTCACCGAGAGCGATGGTACGTTCCCCAATCATCACCCCGATCCGACGGTCCCCGAGAATCTCGAGGATTGCATTGGGACGGTGCAGGCGAGTGGCGCGGAAATCGGCGTGGCCTTCGACGGCGATGCCGATCGGATCGGCGTGGTGGATCGCGACGGACGCATCATTTGGGGCGATCATATCCTCATCCTGTATGCGCGTGACGTCCTCGCCCGCACCGGTGCCGGTCAGCCCATCATCTTCGATGTGAAGTGCTCGCAGGCGCTGATGGACGGCATTGAGAAGGCGGGTGGCGTGCCGGTGATGTGGAAGACCGGGCACTCCCTCATCAAGGATAAGATGAAGGAGCTGCATGCGCCGATCGCCGGTGAGATGTCCGGGCACATGTTCTTCACCGAGAGCTTCTACGGTCATGACGACGCCTTGTACGCGGCCGCTCGACTGCTGCGCATCATCGCCGACTCCGGGATGCGGCTTGATGAGCTGCTGGCCGATGTGCCGCCGTTCGTCTCGACGCCTGAGTTGCGCATCGAGACCGATGAGGAATCGAAGTTTGCGATCGTTGCTCGCGCCGCCACGCATTTCAAGGCGACGCACGAGGTCATTGAGGTGGATGGCGTGCGGGTGCTCTTCGGTGACGGTTGGGGACTGCTACGTGCATCGAACACACAACCGGTGATCGTCGCACGATTCGAAGCCAGCTCGGTCGAGCGGCTGGCTGAGATTCGGGGTGTGATGGAAGGATGGCTGCACACTCAGGGCGTTTCGCTCTGATGCCGCGCTCGGATCGCTGAGATGGGCCTACGCGGCGTACTGCTGTTCTGTCTGGCGATCGCCGCCGCGTTGCTC
>CAMBRJ010000330.1 GCA_945870175.1 Gemmatimonas phototrophica | reverse complement strand
TCAATGCACCTTCGCCTCCTCCTCGCCCTCCTCGTCGGCACCGCCAACGTGGCCGCCGCTCAGAGTCCCCGCCCCATCCGTAGCGCCGACATCTATCGGCTGCGCGACGTGGGCGCCGGTCGCATTTCCCCCGATGGCGCTTGGATCGCGTATACCGTCACCACCGTCGACTCGGCAAAAGACAAGAGCGACAGTGACGTGTGGATGGTGAACTACGAGGGCACCCGCACCATCCGCATGACGAGTTCTCCGGAAGGCGAAAGCAATCCGCGGTGGAGCCCCGACAATCGCTATCTGAGCTTCGTGTCGGGCCGCTACGAGTCGAAGGGCGGACAGCTGTGGTTGCTGGATCGTGCCGGCGGTGACGCGGTGCGTTTGACTGACCTGAAGGGCGGAATCGGCGAGTACGAATGGTCACCCGACGGCACGCGTTTGGCGGTGGTGTCGCACGACCTCGACCCCGAAGAGTCGAAGCCCGATTCGCTGAAGACCAAGAATCCGAAGCCGATCGTGCTCGATCGGTATGCGTTCAAGCGCGACAACACCGGCTACCTCGATCGCCTGCGCGATCATGTGTACATCGTGGATATGGCCACCAAGAAGGCCGTGCAAATCACAACGGGCGATTTCGACGATCAGTCGGTGCGCTGGTCGCCCGACGGCAAGCGCTTGGCGTTCGTGAGCGAGCGCAGCGGCACCGATCCTGATCGCACCAACAATGCGGACCTCTACGTGGTTGATGCAGCGCCGGGGTCTACACCGGCGAAGCTCACCACCTGGAGTGGCCCCGACGCGAGTCCCGTGTGGAGCCCCGATGGAAAGTCCATCGCGTATCTGCAGGGGAGCGAGCCGCAGCTGTCGGCCTATTCGCAGAACACGATCGCGGTGGTGTCGAGTGCAGGTGGCGCGGCCCGGCTGGTGGCGGCGTCGCTGGATCGCGATGTGAGCGGGCTGACGTGGGGTACCGACGGCACGACGCTGCGCTTCCTGGTGGGCGACGACCGCGCGGTGCACTTGGCGACCGTGCCGGTTGCTGGCGGTGCGGTGACGCGCCTGCTCGATGGCCGTCGCGCCGTGAGCTCGTACGATGCATCGAGCACCGGGCGCGTGGTGCTGAACACCGCGACGGCTACGCGCTCGGGCGAAGTGTTCGCGTTCGAGAACGGGGCGCTGCGGGCGCTCACGCATGTGAACGATTCGATCTTCACGGCGCTGTCGCTGGGCACCACCGAAGACGTGCAGTTCAAGAACAAGGACGGGCTCACCGTGGGCGCGTTACTGGTGAAGCCGGCCGGCTTCGACGCGAGCAAGAAGTATCCGCTCATGCTGCGCATTCACGGCGGGCCGAACGGACAAGACCAGCACGCCTTCTCGTTCGAGCGCGAGCTGTTTGCGGCCAACGGCTATCTCGTGCTGGCGGTGAACTATCGCGGCAGCTCGGGGCGCGGCCAGGCGTGGAAGAAGGCCATCTTCGCCGACTGGGGCAACAAGGAAGTGCAGGATCTCATGGCCGGCGTGGATCACGTGATCGCGACCGGCGTGGTGGATACCACGCGCATGGGCATCGGCGGCTGGAGCTACGGCGGAATTCTCACCGACTACACCATCGCCACCACCTCGCGCTTCAAGGCCGCCACCAGCGGCGCCGGCAGCGCGCTGCAAACCACGATGTACGGCAGCGACCAGTACATCTACCAGTACGAAAACGAACTCGGTGCGCCGTGGAAGAATCCGAAGTTGTGGGAGAAGCTGTCGTATCCCTTCTGGCACGCCGACCGCATCAGCACGCCCACCATGTTCCTCGGTGGCGAGAAGGATTTCAACGTCCCCATCGCCGGCGGCGAGCAGATGTATCAGGCGCTCAAGTCACTCGGCGTGCCGACGCAGATGATCGTGTATCCCGGACAGTTCCACGGGATCTCGCGGCCGAGTTTTGTGAAGGACCGGTATGATCGGTACGTGGGGTGGTACGCGAAGTATCTGATGGGGGTGACGCAGTAGGGGCGCGTCAGTCGAGTTGACCAACGCCAGGAGCCAATTGCTCCTGGCGTTTCGGTTTTTGTCGTCGCAGTTTCGGACAAATGCAAAATCCCCCTATTCGAGTAATTGCCGCCGTCGTCCGATCTGGCGACCGTTTTCTGATATGCCAACGTCCGTCTCATAAGCGACACGGCGGCCTCTGGGAGTTTCCCGGCGGCAAGTGCGAAGCTGGTGAGAACGACGCGCAGGCGATCACGCGAGAGCTGGCTGAGGAACTCGGCGTCGAGGTGACGGCGGTTGGAGGCGCACTCTTCTCGGCCTCAGATCCCGACTCCCCATTCGTGATTGCATTTCTCCCCGTCGATATCAGGGGCGAGCCAGTCTGCATCGAGCACGCGGCACTCGCTTGGGCGTCTCGACACGAAATGACCGCATACGAACTCGCCCCGAGTGATGCGCGCTTCGTGAACTTTCTCGGACACGATGAATGAGCTTACCCATTGGCCTGTACGATCAGCTCGTGACTGAAGAGTTGGCCGCGCGACTGAATACGATGGGCGATACAGCACAAACGGACGAACTCGCCAGCGGAGAAGCGGCCGGCCCACTGCTCGACTTGTTGTCGAACACGATGGCGCGACTGCTGGAATCGTTCGAAACGGACCCGCGCGATTCGCTGCTCAAGCAGTTAGAGCTGGTGAACGGTGTCCTGTTGCACCTTCGCAAGCAGACGAGTGGAGAGGGGCACGGCGACATCGCGCTTCCACAGGCACCAGCTCGCCGGCTGCGCGCGATTCGCGTCGGCGGCGAGGAAGCGCGCCTCCCCGAGACCGGTCTCGCCGCTCCGTGGCTGTTCACGGCAGCGAAAGCTTCCCCATCGCTATACCACGAAATTCAGCGTGAGGCGACCGACTGCGATCAGATCGACATTCTGGTCAGCTTCATCACCGTGTCTGGGGTGCGAAAGCTGATGGAGGTGTTGCAGCGTGCGACGGCGCCGGATGCGAGCGGTGTGGGTCGGACGCGCATACGCGTATTGACAACGACCTACACCGGAGCAACGGAACAGGTCGCGCTGGACATGCTCGCTCGACTCACGGGATGTGACGTGAAGGTCTCGCTGGACGGGCGACGCACGCGCTTGCACGCAAAAGCCTGGATCTTCCATCGCGCTACCGGCTTTGGTTCGGCGTACATCGGGAGCGCTAACCTCTCAGGCGCAGCGCTGCTCGGGGGGCTGGAGTGGACCGTCAAGCTCACCGAGCACACCCAGCGTGTCATTTTTGAACGTGCGAAGGCGCACTTCGAGACACTCTGGGAAGACCATGAGTTCTCTCGATACGATCCCGATGATGCCGACAGCCATCAAACGCTGGCGCGCGCCCTCTCGAACGAAACGGGGCGCTCCGACACGAGCACGCCCGTGTTGTTCGACATCACGGCCAAGCAGTACCAAACGGACATTCTCGAACAGCTTGCATTTGAACGGGCGCACGGGAGAACCCGAAACCTGCTCGTTGCGGCCACCGGCACCGGAAAGACCGTCATGGCGGCACTCGACTACAAAGAGCAAGTGCGCGCAGCGGGCTCGCGGCCACGACTGCTTTTTGTGGCGCACCGGGAAGAACTGCTGTCGCAAGCGCTCACCACATACCGTGCGGTACTCCGCGACTACAGCTTTGGGGCGACGCTGGTTGGCGGACAACAGCCGGATTCCTTCGACCACCTGTTCGCCAGCATTCAAAGCCTGACATCGCAGCGAATCGTCGAGCGACTTGGTGCCACGCATTGGCACACCGTCGTCATCGACGAGTGTCATCGGATCGCCGCACCGCAGTTCGACGCCCTCGCGCGCAGCGTGCAGCCCAAGCTCCTGCTTGGCCTGACGGCTACGCCAGAGCGAACCGATGGCGTACCAATCGCGACGTATTTCGATTCTCGACCCGATGGGGCACCCGCTGCCGAGCTTCGACTGTGGCAAGCGCTGGATCTCCAGTTGTTGGCGCCGTTCGAATATTTCGGATGCAACGACGAGACTGACTTCTCTGAGGTGCAGTGGAACGGCGCCGGTGAGACAGCGGCATTGGACAGGCTCCTCACGGGCAATCACGTGCGCGCTCGCATGGTGATCCACGAGTGGAATCGCCTGTCCGGCGATGCCCGAGC
>CAMBRJ010000329.1 GCA_945870175.1 Gemmatimonas phototrophica | reverse complement strand
GCTCCTTCTCGGACTTCGCGCGCTCTTCGGCCAGCATCACTTGCTGCAAGGAATCGGCGCGCGTGCGTTGCTCGGCGGTGAGCTGTTCGCGGGCACGGTCACGGAAGCTGTCCTGAATGTCGGAGAGCATGCCGAGTACGGCGCGCACGGTATCGGACGCACCGGCCCCCGGCGCACCGGCAGTCGGCCGGTCCTCACCCGGGCGTCCGCCGCCGCCCATGCCGCCGCCCATGCCGCCGCCCATGCCGCCGCCTGGAGGTGACCCACCGCGTTGCGGCATGTCGCCAAACAGCTTGTCGAGATCCTTGAACAGTGGTGCCTGCTTACGCTGCATTTCTTTGCGCAGCGACTTGAACACGTCCTGCTGCTCGGTGGTGAGCTCCAGCGGCTTCTTGCGGTCGAGCAGGAACTCGATCGGGTCGGCCTTCTTGATCCGCTCCTTCGCCATGGCCGCCGGCGACTTCGCGCTGCCACCTCCCATGCTGCCGCCGAGACCCCCCATCCCGCCGCCGCGGCCACCGGCGGCACCACCTCTCCCGCCACCACCCCCTCCCCTCTGGGCGACCAGCACAGCGGGCGTGAGAGGCGCGAGCGTACAGGCAAGTGCGAACGCCACCCACAATCGACGACTGACGGAGACGTGATGAGCAGGCATGGTCGAGGGGAGTAGAGTGGCCGCAGGAGTCATCGAGTGGCGATGCCTGCTTCAACATACGGGAGTGGTGCTCATCGCCGCCTGTGCACGTAACACGGCCCCGGCGGCTCACCCCACGCCGATGCCCACCACGGGCGCCGTCGCCGGTACGGCGGATGGCGCCCGGTGTGGTGATAGGAAGCAGCGTGCGCGACCTACAGATTATTGAGGTGACCGCGACGGCAACCGCCTTCGTGGTGAAAGCGCGACTTACCGGACAGTCAGGGGTGTGGCTTCAATGAACGCGTTCCTCAACCATCGTGTCCACGTGGCTGCCATCGCCATGCTCGCCGCATGCAGCGTCACCGCCGTCCAGGCGCAAAGCACCGTGACGCTCGACGTCACGACCGCACGCATCATGCAGCGGCTTGGTGCGTTGGCGGCGGACAGCATGGAAGGGCGCCGCGCCGGGACCCCCGGTTCCGCGCGGGCCCGGGCGTACCTCGTGGCGGAGCTCCGCGCGATGGGCGCGAAACCGATCGGGGCGAGCTATGTCGTCCCGGTCACGCTCCGCGCGCGGGCCGGCAGCGACACCACCGGCGCGAACATCGTCGCGCGTATTCCCGGGAAGAATTCCAGCGGACCGGTGCTGGTGCTCAGTGCCCACTACGATCATCTCGGGGTGCGCAACGGTGAGGTGTTCAACGGCGCCGACGACGATGCCAGTGGGTGCGTGGCACTGCTGACGATCGCCGAACGGTTGTTGCGGGAGCCACCGGAACACGATGTGATTCTGGCCTTCTTCGACGCCGAGGAGTCGGGCATGGTGGGCTCGAAGGCGTTCGTGAATGCGCCGCCGGTGCCGCTCGATCGCATTGGGATGAATATCAACCTCGACATGGTGGCGCGTCAGGATGGCAAGGCGCTTTGGGTGTCGGGTACGTCGCATACGCCGGCGCTCAAGCCAATCGCCCAGGCGGCGGCGCGGAATGCGGCCGTCACTATTCGTTTCGGGCACGACACGAAGGAGCTCAAACCGGGTGACGATTGGACCGGGTCGTCGGATCACTCCGCGTTCCACAACAAGGGGATCCCGTTCCTGTACCTGGGGGTCGAGGACCACGACGATTACCACAAGTCGGGTGACGACGCCGACAAGGTCGACCCGACGTTTTATCGCGGGACGGTGGAGTTCGCGTATGCGCTGGTACGTGCGGCCGGCGCGAAGCTGACCTTGGTGACCCGCGCGAAGCCCTAGCGTTCACGCTCAACAACGGAAGAAGGGCCGCATCGGAGTGATCCGTTGCGGCCCTTCTGACTCCTTGCCGGTTCGAAACGATCCCGAACCGGTAAAACCCGTTACCGGGCGTCGATCAGGTGATCGGTTGCCCAGGACGAACCGGCAAAGGAACAATGACTAGACAAATTCTCACCTCCTCGAAATAGGGGGACTTCGGGCAGAGTGCCACCGAGATCCTACGGGTGCTTCCCAGGCCGCTTGGAGACCGGGGAAGCGCGGCTTTTGCGCGGTCGCTCCTCCGCGCAGGCACCATGCTAGGGCTCTGACCGCCCTGTGGCAAGCGTCTCATGCGCCTTCTATCACAGATCGGTACTTTTCGCGGACAGAGTCCCGCTCTGGATTCGCCGGTTTCCCACCTCGAGCCTCGCTATGGTCAAACAGACCGTCCTCCGCCATCGGTCCCGCCGTGCGGCAACGCTAGCCGCCCTTCTCCTCGCCCTCCCCACCGCGATTGTGGCGCAGCCGACGCCGGTCGCGACCAAGCTCCCCAAGGGGCCGCGCGCGATGATGCTGGCCGACTGGTATCGCGTCGTGAACGTGAGCAGTCCAGCCGTGTCTCCCGATGGTAAGCGGGTGGCCATGACCGTCACCAAAGCCGTCGAAGCCGAGAACAAGCGGCACAATGAGATCTGGGTGGTGAACACGGCCGGCGGCGAGCCGCAGCGGTGGACGTCGCCGAGCACGGAAAGCAGCAATCCACGCTGGTCGCCCGACGGCAAATATCTGTTCTTCACGTCGCCGCGCGCAGGCGGGCAGGGCAACAGCTGGGCGATTCGTCTCGATCAGCCCAACGGCGAAGCGATCCAGATTGGTACGTACGCGAACGGTTCGATGCCGCTGGATGGCGCCTTCGCCGTCTTCACGGAGCCGGCCCGTCGCGACACCACGGTGCGAAACGGCGCCAATCCGTTTGCGCGTATGCAGCCGATGGCGAAGCCCACGTATGACGCGATCACCCGTCCCGCCGAGCCGGCGCGTTTTGATGGCCGTCATGTGACCGACATGTCGTACAAGGTGAACGGCGTGGGTTTTGTGCCCGGTCGCGCCGAGGCGCGCAGCTGGCGTCCGGCGCAGCTGTGGCGACAGACGGTGGGTGATACCGCCAAGCAGCAGCTCACGACGGTGCAGTATTCGCACCGCTCGCCCGAAGTCTCGCCCGACGGCAAGTGGATTGCCTTCGTGGCTGATGCGCGACTGCGCCCGGATTCGGTGGTGGATTTGGAACGCGACGCACTCGCCACGCTGCCGTACAACAAGGCCCGCGATGAAGCCGACCGGAACGACACCGATCTCTACGTGGTGGCCAGCACCGGCGGTACGCCGCGGAAGGTAAGCGAGTGGATGGGCGCCGAGTCGGACATCACGTGGTCGCCCGACAGCAAGCAATTGGCGTTCGTGGGCCGCCCGACGCGCGTGAAGTCGGCGCGCATTTACGTCGTGGACATGGCTGGCGGCACGCCGCGCAATCTCCTCGGTGACTGGCAGTTCGAGCCGGGCTCGCTCTTCTGGTTGACCACCGGACATCTGCAGTTCGCGGCTGATATCGGCGGACGCACGGCGATTCTTCGCGCCGATCTCACCGGCAAGACGGCGCCCAAGGAACTGGTCGGTGGCCGTCGTCAGCTGCGCGGTGCCAGCTACGACGCTGCGGCCAAGGTGATGGCGTACACGTCGTCCTCGATGACAAAGCCCACGGAGTTGTTCGTGGCCACGGCCGACGGCACGGGAGAGCGTCAGCTCACGCGCTTCAATGACGACGTGAATACGGACGTGGTGTGGAGCGACGCCGATCGCTTCACGTACAAGAGCGTCGGCAACCTGGAGATCGAAGGCTGGCTGATGAAGCCGTACGGCTACAGCCCGGGCAAGAAGTATCCGATGGTGATCTACATTCACGGCGGCCCGCACTCGGCGTACGGCGAAGGCTGGTTCGACGAGTTTCAGAATCTCGCGGCGCAGGGCATGTTCGTGCTGTTCACGAACCCGCGCGGCTCGAGTGGCTACGGCGGGGACTTCACGTACAGCACGCGCGGCCGTTGGGGCATGGAAGACTACGACGACCTGATGAAGGCCGTGGACATCGTGGCGGCGCGCGCCGACGTGGACAGCACGAAGATGGGCGCCACCGGCGGCTCGTACGGCGGATTCATGACCACGTGGATTGCCACGAAGACCGATCGCTTCACGTACAAGAGCGTCGGCAACCTGGAGATCGAAGGCTG
>CAMBRJ010000328.1 GCA_945870175.1 Gemmatimonas phototrophica | reverse complement strand
GTGCGTGGCAAAGGCCGCTTCCTGATCACGCAGTACGTGCCCACCGACGAAAAGTCGACGCGCCGCTTTCCGCTGCTGCTCACGACCGGACGCATTCTGTCGCAGTACAATGTGGGCACGGCCACGCGACGGACCCCAAACACCGTGTGGCATGACGAGGATGTGCTCGAGATCCATCCGCATGACGCCGAGGTGCGCGGCATCGGCCATGGGGACCCCGTGCATGTGGCGAGCCGGAAGGGTGCCATCACGTTGCATGCCAGCGTCACCGATCGCGTACCGCCGGGCATCGTGTATACCACGTTCCATCATCCCGATTCCTCCGCCAACGTGATCACGACGGAGTATTCCGACTGGGCCACCAACTGTCCGGAGTACAAGGTCACCGCCGTCGAGGTGCGGCCAGGTGACTGACCTGCGCTCGGCCGTCGTCGGGCGCGCGTCGCATGAACAGCGCGCGGTCGCCGTGTCGAACACGCAGGGTGATGCGCACGGCGATGCGCAATCGGTCACGTGGGGCATCGCCGTGGAAGCGCCCGTCGAGATCGCGTTGAACGGCACGCCGTGGACGGTCATGCTGGCCACTCCGGCCGATCTGGCCGATCTCGCGGTGGGACTCGCGCTCACCGAGCGGGTGCTGCGCGATGCGCACGCCGCAACGGACGTGGTGGTCTCAGAGTTTCTGCACGATATCGCCGTAAATCTGGTGGTGCCGGAATCCGCGCTCGACACCACCGCGATCCGCTCGCGTTCGCTCCTTGGCAGTACCGCCTGCGGCCTCTGCGGCCTCGAGTCGCTGGCGCAGCTGCACGCGCGTGGAACGTCGGTCAGCGCGGCGCCACCGAGCGCCGAGATCTCCGATGCGGCCATCCTTCGGGCGTTCGCCGAGCTGCCGATGCACCAGCCCATCAATGCCGCCACCCGGTCAGTGCACGCGGCGGCGTGGTGCTCGCCAAACGGCGCGATTGAGCTCGTGCGCGAGGATGTCGGGCGCCACAATGCGCTCGACAAGCTGATAGGCGCATTGGCGCGCCGCGCGATGCTCGCGCAGCCGGGCTTCGTGGTCATGAGCAGTCGCTGCAGCTACGAATTGGTGTACAAGGCCTCGGTGGCACACACCCTGTTGCTCGCGACCGTGTCGGCGCCGACCACCATGGCGCTCGAATGGTCGGCCGCCCTGCAACTGCCGCTGGCCTGCCGTGTCGGTGGCGACGCTCACGCCCGCGTAGTGCGCTTTCCCACGGAGGAACACAATGCAGGCTGACAACCTCGTACGCATGGCGAACCAGATCGCCCACTTCTTCGCACCGTATCCGGAGACGGACGCGATCGAAGGGGTGCGCAGCCATCTCGTGAACTTCTGGGACCCCGCCATGCGAAAGGAGTTGCTCTCCATCGCCAGCGGGCTCACCCCGACCTCGGCGCCGCTCGATGCACTGGTGCTGCGCGCGGTCACCCAGCTGCGCGGCGCCGTCGACGAGTAGAGCAAACGGGCGACGCTGCGCGCGCGAACGCGACCGCACGATGGCGGCCACTATGGCCGACGATGGCCAGCACCCAGTGCAGCCCGCACACGGAGTCCAGCGGCACGCCATACTGGACATCCTCATGTCGCGGACGGAGTTTCCACCACCCTGCATCGCACATCACCACCACCGCCTCCCCATGCCCCATCGTTTCGTTGCGCTTTCGGCGCTCCTCTTCGCGACGTCCCTGCTCGGCGCACAGCCCGCACCGGACCGCCGCATTCAGGCCGTCATGGACCGGCCCGAGTTCAAGCATGCGACCTGGGGCATGGAGTTCTACGATCTCGACGCCAAACGCCCCATCGTGGGCGTCAATGCCGAGCGCCTGTTCACCCCCGGCTCCACCACCAAGCTGCTGACGATGGGGACCGCGCTGGAGGTGCTCGGCGCGGAGCATCGTTTCCGCACCCCCGTGTACCGCACGGGACGACTGCGCAACGGCGTGCTGGACGGGGATCTCGTACTCGTGGCCAGTGGCGACCCCAATGTGTCCGGGCGCGCGCGATCCGATGGCTCGTATGCGTTCATCGACAAGGATCACTCGTATGGCGGCGCACCGCTGCCCACCGACCCGCTCGCGACGCTGCGGCTGTTGGCGGCGCAGGTGGCCGCAACGGGCATTCGAGCGATCACCGGGCAGGTCATCGTAGACGCCTCGCTCTTCGCCGAAGCTGATCGCGAGCTCGGCACGCGTGTGATGCTCTCGCCCATGGTGGTCAACGACAACGTCATCGACATCGTGCTCACCCCTGGCGCGCGGGCGGGTGACCCGGTCACGGTGAGCGTGTCGCCCAAAACCGGATACCTCTCCGTTCAGGCACGAGTGACGACCGGCGATTCCGCCGCGCCCGCACGCCTGACGTCGCAGGAAGACAGCACCAACGTCGATCATCGCGTGCTCGTGGTCACGGGCACCATCCCGCGTGGCGAGGCGGTGAATGCCCGGTGGGCGGTCGCATCACCGCGTCGCGCGGGCGAGATCCTCTTCAGCGAAGTGCTCAACGAAGCCGGCGTCCGCGTCATCCCGCGCCTGGGCGCTCGTGTAATCAACGTGGCCGCGCTGCGGGCGCTTTACGCCGATTCGCTCATGGTGGCCGAGCATGTGTCGCTGCCGCTGGTGGCCGAGGCCACCGTCCTGCTCAAGACCAGCCAGAACCTGCATGCGAGCAACTTCCCGCTCCTGTTGGGAGCGCTGCCCGCGTCGCTGCGCGCGGGGAAGAACGGCTTCGACCTGGCGCATGACTGGCTGCAGCGCGAAGGGCTCGACCTCGACGGCGCCATGCAAGGCGATGGCGCCGGTGGCGATGCGATGTTCGCCCCCGCGTTCATGACGCGATACCTCGCCGTGGTGGCCGCGAAACCGTGGGGACCCGCCTTCGCGCGCGCGTTGCCGGTGCTTGGTACGGACGGCACGCTGGCCACCATTCAAGTCGGCTCGGCGGGTGCGGGGAAGGTGTTCGCCAAGACGGGAACCTTCTCCAAGTACGATCCACTCAACCGGCGCATGCTCGTGACCGCCAAGGGAATTGCCGGCTACTTCACGTCGAAGAGCGGGAAGCGCATTGCGTTCGCGATCTACGTGAACAACCTGTCGGTGTCGACGGGAGATCCGGCCATCGTGGCAGGACAGGCGCTCGGCGAGATCGCCTCGCTGGCGTGGGAACGCATCCGCTAGGGCACCGCACATGTTCACGACTCCGGACTCCATGCGCCATCTCGCACGTATCAGTATCCGCTACGCCGTGCTGGGCGTCCTGCTCGTCGCACCGCGCCTCACCGGTGCGCAGCCGACCATCCGCCAAATCGATGGGGCCCCATTTGCCGCCACCATCGTCGCGGCGCCCGCCGCCAACGCCGTCGCCTTCGTGCTGAACGCGCGTGGCGTGCGCAACATCTGGGTCACCGACTCCACGCGCGCAGACGCGCGGCAGGTCACCGCGTTCACGCAGGATGACGGGCAGGACATCACGTCGCTCGCGTTCAGTGCTGACGGCCGCACGCTGTACTTCGTGCGCGGCGGCGGACCCAATCGGACCGGCGACATTCCTAATCCCACGAGCGATCCGAACGGTGCGGAAGAGGCCATCTGGCGTGTCCGCCTCGATGGGTCGCTGGCCGCGCGCGTGGCGGAAGGTTCGTCGCCCACTCCTGCGCCGCGCGGCGGCAGCGTGGCCTTCCTGCGACGCGGAGCCATCTGGATGGCGACGGCCGCCGGCGATTCCCTGCGTGTGTCGCAACTCCTGAAGATGCGTGGCAGCGGCGGCTCGCTGCGCTGGTCACCGTCGGGTGAGCAATTGGCGTTCGTGTCCAATCGCGGCACGCACAGCTTTATCGGCGTGTACGCGCTGGCGTCCAAGACACTGCGGTGGATGGCGCCGAGCACCGACACCGACAATGCACCGGCATGGTCGCGCGACGGATCGCGCATTGCGTTCCTGCGCATGCCGTATGCCGAGCGCCAACCCGGCTTTCGTGCCACGCGTTCCGCCCAGCCGTGGGGGATCATGGTGGCCGATATCGCGAGCGGGCAGGCACGCGAGATTTTCCGCGCGACGGCGGGCCGTGGCAGTGTGTACTTGGCCATCGTCGCGGACAATCAGCTGTTTTGGATGGCCGGCGATCGCATCGTGTTTCC
>CAMBRJ010000327.1 GCA_945870175.1 Gemmatimonas phototrophica | reverse complement strand
TGGATTCAGTGGACGGTGTTGCTGCCGCGCGAGGTCGACGCCCCTGAATTCGACGACATTCGCACCGTCGGGGCCCACGCCTTGCGGGCGTTGGGAATGGGGACCGGAGTCTCACATTGCGAGTGGTTCCGCCGCGACGATGGAACGGTCGCAATCAGTGAGATCGCCGCACGTCCCCCCGGCGCCAACATCACCACCATGATCTCCCGGGCGCATGATATCGATTTTGTGGCCGCGTGGGTGCGTCTCATGATCAATGGCACGTTCGATCCGCCCGATCGGCGCTACGCCGTGGGCACCGCGTATCTCCGAGGGCAGGGCACCGGCCAGGTGCGCACCGTCGAAGGACTCGACGCCGTGGAGGAGCAGTTCGGTGCCCTCATCTGCGACTCCCGCCTGCCATATCCCGGACAACATCCCACCGGGTCCTATGAGGGCGAAGGCTTTATCATCGTGCGTCACCCAGACACCGCGGTGGTGCAGCACGCGCTCGAGCGTATCGTCTCTACTGTTCGTGTTCGATTGGGTTGAGCCCCTCCACCTTCTCCTGGATCCCCCCGTGTACAAAACCGTGTTGATGCTGACCCCGGGGTTCCCCGGTGAAATGCCACTCTTCACGCGCGGCCTGTCCGAGCAGGGCGCCACCGTGTTGGGCGTGTCGAATACCCCGGTGCAGGATCTCCCGGACATCGCGCGACGTCATCTCAGCGACTACCTGCAGGCCCCAGATCTGTTCACGAATCCGGAAGCGGCCATTGAGCCGATTCGCCGCTGGCTCGGAGCCCGCACGGTCGATCGGGTCTGCTGCCTCTGGGAGCCGGGCGTGGAAATCGCCGCGCAGATCCGTGAAGCCCTTGGGGTGCCAGGGCAGTCCTATCAGCAGTCGCTGCGCTTCCGAAACAAGGATCTCATGAAGCAGGCGCTCGCCGACGGCGGTGTTCGCGTGCCGCATCACGCGATCGCCAGTACGCCGGCCGAAGTCTGGGCCGCAGCCGAGCAGGTCGGGTATCCGCTCATCATCAAGCCCGTTGCTGGCGCCGGTTCGATGGACACCTTCCGTTGCGACGACGCGGCCGACGTGACGAGGGCCATCGCGCAGCTCGGGCACATCGCCGTCGTCGACGTCGAGGAGTTCATCGACGGCGAGGAGTACACGTACGACACCGTCTGCGCGGGAGGTGACATCAAGTACTTCCACATCGCCTTCTATCGCCCGCGTCCGCTCATTGCCCGCACCAACGAGTGGATCTCGCCGCAGACACTCACGTACAAAAACGTGGACGATCCGAAGCTGGCGGGCGGACGGGCCATGGGCGAGCAGGTGCTCAAGGTGCTCGGCTACGACACCGGCTTCACGCACATGGAGTGGTACCTCAAGGCCGATGGCGAAGCGGTGTTCGGAGAAGTGGCGGCTCGTCCGCCCGGCGCGCGCACGGTCGATCTCATGAACTACGCCGGCGATATGGACCTCTTCAACGGATGGGCCGAGGCCGAGCTCCACGGCACCTTCTCGCAGACCATCGAGCGGAAGTACAACACCGCCTGCATCACCAAGCGGGCGCACGGGCAGGGCCGCATTCAGCGCATCGACGGGCTCGAGGCGCTCCGGCAGCGCTTCGGGGAGGCGATCTGCGTGGTGGACCTCCTCCCGGTCGGCGCCCCACGCCGGGATTGGAAGAGCACCTTGCTGTCCGACGGGTACGTCACGCTCCGGCATCCCGATTGGGAGACCACCGTGGCGATGGCCGATGCGGTAGGGACCGACCTCAACCTTTTTGCCGGCTGAGAGAGTGTCTGGTCGCCGATGGGTCCGCTGTCGCATCCTCGCATCACCTATGGTGGGAGGCGCGCAACGCTTAGCGGGCCCATCTTTAAAAGGTCGAGGGGCCACTGCCAGCAAAATCCGGCCGATCTTGGGTCGGGTCGGCTCGGCACGTCCCTTGCCCTTAAACCTTGTGCGAAGTCGCTGACTGGCGGCCGTCGCGACGACCCGAGCCGGAAGCGCTATGTCCCGTATTCTCGAAGAGCCGCCGATTGATCCGATCCGTGGCTACTTCTCGCAGCTGTGCGTGATGCTCACGGGAATCGCCTCGGGTGTGGTGGAGCCGCCGGCCGGTGGGGCCTCGCAGTCGCCGACGTACCACATGGGACGCCGCGATGGCTTCCACGTGGTCGTGGCCCATCTGGCCTCCAGCCGCAATCTTCGCGAGGCCGCCGACAAGTGCGTGGCCTTCGGCATGGGGGTGGAGGAGCGCGCCGATTCGCACCCGTATGGCCCCGACTGGTCACACGGCTTTGCACTGGCCACGATGGAGGCCGCCGCGGACATCGCGATGTATGCCGCGACGTCCACGATGCCGCCCATCGACAAGGCTCGCCTGCGCGCCGCCCGCACCGCCGCCCGTCATTTGTCGCCGCTCGCTGGGCTCTGGGCGCAGCGGCCGGCTGCCAGCGCGCCGCCGCCGCGCAGCCATCACGAGTGGTAAGCCGGTGAGACGCATGTGACAGACGGGGCCGCGCTATATTGCGCCCATGCCTCGAAAGCCTTCCATCGTCCTTGATGCCCGCGCGCTCGATCGCACCCTGCGTCGCATGGCCGACCAGATCGTCGAGCTGAATGCCGGCACCGACAACTTGGTGCTCGTCGGAATCCAGCGCCGCGGGGTGCAGCTCGCCGAGCGCATCGTGCGTATGATCAAAGCGCAGGAAGGCGTCGATATCAGCAGCGGCGCGCTCGATATCACGCTGTACCGCGACGATCTGCAAACCGTCGGACCACGCCCCGTCGTCGGCACCACGCAGTTGCCGTGGACGCTCGACGACCAGCACGTCGTCATCGTCGACGACGTGCTTTACACCGGGCGCACCGTGCGCGCCGCGCTTGACGAACTGGCGGATTTCGGACGTCCGGCCCGCATCGCCCTCGCGGTGCTGATCGATCGTGGCGGACGCGAACTCCCCATTCACGCCGACGTCATCGGCCGAAAGGTCGAAGTGCTTCCCGACCAGCGCGTTGATGTGTTCATCGAAGAACTCGACGGTCGCGATGAAGTGCTGATTGCGGCTCGCGACGACGAGGCCTGAGACTATGCCTGGCCCACTCGGCAAGGACCTCCTCGGACTGGCGCCGCTCTCGGCCGATCAGATCCGACTCGTGCTCGATACCGCCGTGCCGTTCCGCGAAATCTCCGAACGCGCGATCAAGAAAGTGCCGACCCTGCGCGGCGCCACCATCGTCAACCTGTTCTTCGAAGCGTCCACGCGCACGCGCATTTCGTTCGAGTTCGCCGAGAAGCGGCTCAGCGCCGATACGGTCAACGTGGCGTCTGCCGGCTCGAGCGTCTCGAAAGGCGAAACCCTGGTCGACACCGCGCGCAATCTCGAAGCGATGAAGATCGATATGGTCGTCATTCGCCACGGCGCCTCGGGCGCCGCGCAGTTTCTCGCCGAACGCATCGAGTCGAACGTCATCAACGCCGGCGACGGCACCAACGAGCATCCCACACAGGGGCTGCTCGACCTGCTCACGCTGCGCAATCACCTCGGTGACCTCACGGGGCGTCGCATCTGCATCGTCGGGGACGTGCTCCACTCGCGCGTCGCCCGCTCCAACATCTGGGGCCTCACCAAGCTCGGCGCCGAAGTCGCCGTCTGCGGCCCGCGGTCGCTCCTCCCCAACGCCATCGGCGAAATGGGCGTGACCGTCTTCGATCGCATCGAAGAAGCCGTCGAGTGGGCCGACGCCTTCAACGTCCTGCGATTGCAGCTCGAGCGCATGCAGGCTGGTTACATCCCGTCGTTGCGCGAATACAATCGCGTCTACGGCGTCACCCGTGCGCGGCTCGAGAAGGCGCCGCGCGACATCCTCATCCTGCACCCTGGCCCGATGAATCGCGGCGTGGAAATCGATAGTGACGTGGCCGATGGGCCGCACTCGGTGATTCTTGATCAGGTCACCAATGGCGTGGCGGTCCGCATGGCCGTTCTCTATTTGCTGGCCGGCGGCAAGCCGGAACTCGCCGAAGCGGCGAAGAAGGGAGGCGCATGAGTCAGGACCTGCTGCTGCGCGGCGGACGCATTGTCGATCCGTCGCAGGGTATGGACACCATCGGCGACGTCCTGCTGCGCGATGGACGAGTCGAGGCCTGCGGAACCGGGATCGGAACCCCCGATGGCGCCGACGT
>CAMBRJ010000326.1 GCA_945870175.1 Gemmatimonas phototrophica | reverse complement strand
CAGAAACCTAACCGGTCGGCCACACGGGAAGGAGGTGCCCGCGGGGAAATTGGCCAAATGCAGTCCCGCGAATGCGGTCCCGTGACAGCGCCCCGGCGCCGCGTGGGCGACTTGGCCGGCTCGCGTACGAGCGTGCACGGTGCAACGCTCGTACGTCCTGGTGCGAAAAAGTATGCCGATCCGACTCAGTTGCGTCGCCGTGACGACCAGTGAATGGCTGAGATCCGCCACCCTTGCGGCGTACGTCGGGCCACGATGAGTTCAGCGCCGGCCGAGTCAATGGCGCGGTCACGGAACGTGCCCTTGGTTATCGACGTGGAGGTGCTGGTGGCGAGGTCGCCCTGTACGAGCACGCGGAGGGGCGCCCGTGTGCTCGTGATCGCCTTCGCGAGCGCGATGTCGGCGGGCAGGTGATGCGCGCGGTAGTCCGCCACCGTTTCCACCGACCCGCTCTCCAGAATCTCCGCGTCGTCCGCGAGGAGACCGATCGCCGCGACACTGTCGCCCTGTTCGAGCGCGTCGTGGAAACGGTGCACCAGCGCGGCCACGTCGGCGCTGTCGTTTGCCGCGGGTGTCGTTGACGGTGTCGCTGGCATGGCCATAGCGGCCATGGCCGCCATGTCGTGACCCGCGTGCTCACCACCGGCAACGACTCCGGACGCGGCCGAGCCATACGTGAAGCCCTTCATGGCACCGGTCTCCCAGTCATGCGACATCACAGCGCCGTAGGTCACCGTGGGCGTGGGCAGCACGGGCAGGAATCCTACGGACGGGCCGCCCATGTTCTCGATGCCCATGTGTCCCGACATCGCGAGCCACGCCGCCACCGGCATCACGTACGACGTGTCGTCGCGATACAGGCGCGCGGCGCGCAGGATCTCGGTGCGCTTGCGGTCACGAGGCACGGCGTCGTTGCTCAGAATATCCGACACCACATCATGCATGGAGTGGAGGTTGTCGAAGATGATCGCGGCCTCCGGGAACCGCGTCGCGAACGCGGGCGCCACCGTCGCCGTCATCGGCATCTGATATGGCAACGTCGTCGGCGCGCCGTCCACCATCTGCCAGAAGCGGGCGACCGTGGCGCGTACGCCGGCCTGCTTCGCGGCGACCGTCTTGCCGACCACGAGGGGCTCGTACAGACCGACCTGCAGCCAATGATATCCCCAGATGAGTCCATTGAACTTCGGATACTTCTTGCGGAAGGCGAGCGAGTACGACTGCTCCTGCATCAACGCCATCGTCTTGGGCTTCGAGCTGAACGCCAGGTCCGGGCGGCTCCGGTAGTACACGATGAGACGCTGGGCTTCGCGATCGCGCTGCGCATCGCTGAGGCGTTCGTCGGCGAGTACGTCGTACAGCTGTCGGTGCAGCAGGTGCGCCCAGTCGAACATCACCCTGGCTTCCGGCGCGAGCTGCGCGTACTTGGGCTCGATGGCTCCCTCTTCGAGCGGCAGGCGCGGCGGCTTCACCAGCACGGTCTTGGTGAGGTAGTCGAATTCCTTCACCTCGAGACGTGACGCGGCGGCGTTGGGCTTGGTCCAGAGCGTTTCGTACAGAATCGCGTGGCCGTAGTCAAACGCATTGAAGAGCCGATCGGCCGATGCGTACTGGTTGCGGAAGGTCCAGTTGTGCGAGGCCTGCAGATAGAACTGTTCGTACGTGGTGGTCCACTGGGCCTGCGCTGTGCGGGGCATGGCGAAGGCGGAGAGCGTGAGCGCTGCGGTCACGAGACCGCGTGCCAGCACGCCGGGAGATCGGAAAGACATCATGAGATCGGCTCGTGGTTAGCGGCGGGGAGACCAGGGCAGTCCAAGCGACACGGCGCCGCCGGCGGTGACGAACCAGCCGGCATCGGCGCCCGACAGGCGGTAGCCGCCACCGCCATCGACGGCGAGTCGTGGGCTCAGTTGATAGCGCGCGCCACCGGCCGCGTCCCACGCCGGTGTTTCGGCCGCATCGAGGGGCTGCGACGTCACGAGCTCGGCGGTCAGCAGGAGCGAACGCAACGGCAGTGTCCGATCCACCGCGACGCCGACCAGCCAACGCGACAGTTCGGCCGACGCGGTCGTTCCGCTGTTGGCGGCGGCAACACGTGGTGCATCGCCGATGGTCATTTGTCCGTTCACGTGAAACCGGGCCCACGAGAATGTTTTCGTGGCGATCGCCTTGAACGAGGGATACGCCTTGTCGGGCGCCATCGCGCCGAGCGGGAGCAACACGTCGGCGACGATCGCGAGCGCGGGCAGTCGGGTCTCGGTGTTCAGGTTGTACAGCACCGAGGCGTCGATGCCGCCGAGTGCGGTGCGGCGCGTACCCGCTACGCCTTCAACGTGCGCGATCGGAAAGCCGATCTCCACCTGGGTGCGCGGGAACAGCCCGACCGCGAACTCGGGTTCAAGGCCCCAGCGGTAGCTGCCGCCGCGGGCACGCTCCAGACGAAACGGCGCGAGCTGCAACTCGACCGCGCGTCGTTCGATGGCATAGGCGTCTTCAATGCGGACGGGGCGTCCGGCATCGGTGTTGTAGTAGTCGGTTTGCGCCGAGAGCGACGAGACGGGCGCGGCGACGATGATCGCGGCCACGAGCAGTCTGGTCACACCGGAACGCGACGCGTCGAGACGCGCGGAGTCCGGAAACAGATTCATGGGGAGGACAGGGGCGAGCGGTGCGCCACCGGGGCAGCGCAACGGATGGCGAATGCCGACGCGTCGCGCACAGGGCGCGGGCGGGCATCGGCGGCGATGGCGTTGAGACGGCTCATCCGGAAAGACCGGAGAGCCCGATGCTCAGCCTCGCGGCGGCGGGGGCTCGGGGGCGATGTCGAGCGACACGGGCCAGTCGGCCGCATGTATTGGGCGGTGCACGTCGATCGCGACGTTGATCGTCGAGACCACGACGGCCGAGCTCACGACGCCCACCACGGTGCAGGCCATGGCCATGGGACAGGCCGTTGGCGCCTGCGGATGCTCGGCGGGCGCCGATTCGTGGGGGGCCGCGGCATCGTGGTGGTGATGCGAGCCGGTGGCCGCTGGGGGCTGCGCGGCGCTCACGAGCGCTGGGGTCGGAGCCGCCGCTGCCTGGCGTTCGCACACCGCACCGGCCGCGGGGAGTACTCCCTGCAGCAGCTGCACTCCGAAAAGCGCGATCGCGGCGATGTGTCGGCTCACCCTCATGAGAGAGATACTAGTGGAGGGAACCGCGTACGGGGAGGCGCGCTACGGCGCGCCGGCCGTCGGCAGCGACATCCGGTATCCCACCCCCGGCTCGGTCACGATCAGCGCAGGCCTCAGGCCACGAGCTGTGCACCGTCCGCTTTCGCGAGCTCCCGGTCGAAGGTCGCGACCGTGCACTGGTTCGCGCGATAGTCGGCCAGAATGAGCTGATCCATTATCCGCGGCGTTTGCGGCGCCGTGACCGCATATTCAAGAATGCCGCCGGTTCCGAACCCGTCCTCCATTCTCGGAGTTGCAGGATGCTCGCTCGTTTGACGTTCACTGTTGCCGCGCTCGCCGCCGTGCTCGCACCGGCGCTCGCCCCGTCGCTGGCCGGGGCCCAGGATCGCTCGCAATCGCGGTCGATGGTGTCGTCCAAGCAGGGCGTCGTCGCCAGCGAGAGCGTACTGGCCTCGCAGGTCGGCGCGTCCATCCTCGAGCGCGGCGGCAATGCGATCGACGCGGCGGTGGCCATGAACGCCATGATGGGACTCGTCGCGCCGATGAACGACGGCATCGGCGGTGATCTGTTCGCCATCGTCTACGAAGCGAAGTCCGGCAAGTTATTCGGACTGAACGCCTCCGGATGGGCCCCCAAGGGCCTCACCGTCGAGCACCTGCGTGCCAAGGGACGCACCGATATGCCCGGGCGCGGGATCGATGCGGCCACGGTACCGGGCGCGGTCAACGGCTGGGAGAAGCTGCTCACCCGGTTCGGGAGGAAGCGCTTCGCCGACGTGCTGGCGCCGTCGATCGCCTACGCCGACGCCGGCTTTCCGGTGGGTGAAGTGGTGAGCGTGTACTGGAAGGACAGCGAGAAGGTGCTGCGCGAAGATGCCGCGACCACCCACACGTTTCTGCCCGGTGGGCGTCTCCCGCAGGCCGGCGAGCTGTTCCGAAATCCCGAGCTGGCGCAGACGTATCGTCAGATCGCCGCCGGTGGTGCCGCCGCCTTTTACAAGGGCCCCGTCGCGGCCAA
>CAMBRJ010000325.1 GCA_945870175.1 Gemmatimonas phototrophica | reverse complement strand
GGGCGAGGGATTGCTGCTGGACGACTCCGCCCACGGCACCACCGCGCGCGTCATCATGCCCGGCATCGCGATGGTGCTGGCCCGCGCCCAACTCGACGACATCACGCGCGAATCCCCGCAGCTCTACGCCGCCCTCGTGGCCCGCGCCGCGCGCGCGATCTCCATGCGCCTGCGCCGCGCCGACGCCACGCTCGTGGGTCGAGGACGCACCCTCGGCTTCGGTGGCCATCGCACCCGCCAGGAGCACGACCTGCTTGGCGAGCGCGACGTGCCCTACGAGGCGCTGTACGGCGTCCAGACCTTGCGCGCCCTCGAGAACTTCCCGATCACCGGCATTCCGCTTCGCGAATTCCCGGTGCTGATCGAATCGCTGGCGGCGGTCAAGGAGGCCGCCGCACAAACCAATTTCGAGCTCGGCCTGCTGGAATCGGAGCATGCCGACGTGATTATCCGCGCCGCCCGCGAAATTCGCGCCGGACGGCATCACGAGCACTTTCTGGTGGACATGATTCAAGGAGGTGCCGGTACCTCCACCAACATGAACGCCAACGAAGTGATCGCGAACCGCGCGCTCGAGCTCAGTAATCAGCAACGTGGCGCGTATGAGGTGATCTCGCCCAACGATCACGTCAATCTCAGCCAGTCCACGAACGACGTGTATCCCACGGCCGTCCGCATTGCGCTGCACAAGAGCCTCTCGGGCTTCCGTATCGAATTGGCGCGTCTGGCCGACGCCTTTGGCGCCAAGGGCGTGGAGTTCGCGCCGCTGATCAAGATGGGTCGCACGCAGATGCAGGACGCCGTGCCGATGACACTGGGTCAGGAGTTCATGGCGTTCTCGCACACGCTGCAGGAAGACGTGGACCGCCTGGGCGAAGCGCAGTCGCTGATTTGCGAGATCAATCTCGGCGCGACCGCGATCGGGACCGGCATCAACGCACCGCCGGGCTATGCCGAGCTGGCGTGCACGCATCTCGCCGTGATCGCCGAGGTGCCAGTGGTCACCGCGTTCGATCTCGTGGAAGCAACCAGCGACACCGGCGCCTTCGTCCAGTTGTCGGGTGTCATGAAGCGCACGGCCACCAAGCTCTCCAAGATCTGCAATGATCTTCGCCTGTTGTCGTCGGGACCGCGGGCCGGCTTCGGCGAGATCAACCTGCCGGCGATGCAGCCCGGTTCGTCGATTATGCCCGGCAAGGTGAATCCGGTCATTCCCGAAGTCGTCAATCAGGTGTGCTTCGAAGTCATCGGCGGTGACGTAACCGTGACGATGGCGGCCGAGGCCGGGCAGCTGCAGCTGAATGCGTTCGAGCCGGTGATCGCGTATCGTTTGCTGCGTGGCATCGATATGCTTCGGAACGCGTGCATCGTGCTGAACGAGCGGTGTGTAACCGGCATCACCGCCAATGCCGACCGCATGCGGTACTTCGTTGAGCATTCCATCGGGATCGTGACGGCGCTGGTGCCCGTGCTCGGCTACGAAATCGCGACCGACATTGCGAAGACGGCCCTCGCCAGCGGACGCGGTGTGTTCGACCTCGTGCTCGAGCGTAAGCTGCTCACGCGCGAGCAGCTCGACGAGATTCTCAATCCGGCGGCGATGACCGCGCCGCGCGCCACGCAGGAATTCAGCACCGTCACTATTCCGTCGGCGTAGGCAGCGTGGGGGACTCCGGCTTCCGGGGTACCCGCTCTCGTCCGGGTCGGCTCGCCTGTCACTCTCGCCTCGCCATGCACTCAGCTTCGTCGTCTTGGACTCGCCTCCCGTCGATCCTGCGCCGTTCCCGGGCCATCACGCTTACGCTCGCGCTCGCGGCCTGCGGCGGCGGGGGCGACTCGGCGGGTCCACCAGTGGTGGTGAATCCGCCCACCGTACGAGGCGTCGCGGTGACGCCCAGCGTCGCCACGATCCGCCTGGGGGAAACGCAATCGCTCAACGCCGTCGTCGACGCCATCAACGGCGCCGGCACTGGCGTGACATGGAGCAGTGAGTCCCCTGCGCTCGCCACCGTGAACAGCACGGGGCTCGTGACGGCGATTGCGATCGGGACCGCCATCATCCGCGCAACCTCGGTTGCCGACACCCGCGTGAGTACCACGGCCAGCATCACCGTGCAGGCCGCGCGCGGCGTCACCGTGACCCCGGCCGCTGTGTCGCTGGGCACCGGACAAGCGCAGGCGCTACAGGCCGTCGTGCTGATCGAGGCCGGACTCCCCACCACGGTGACCTGGCGCACGAGTGCCGCCACCATCGCCAACGTGTCGGCGGCGGGGGTGGTGTCGGGTGTCGCGCTGGGAACGGCGACGATCACGGCGGTCTCGGTCGGCGACACCACGCTGCGGGCCACGACCATGGTGAACGTCGTTCCCGTCGTCCGCGCGGTCGCCGTGACACCGACCACGGCCTCGCTGTTCATCAACAACACCCAGCAACTCACGGCCACGATCGCCGCCGACGCGGGCGTCGCGCAGACGGTGACGTGGCGCTCCAGTAATCCCGCCGCGGCCACCGTGAGCGCCACCGGCCTCGTGACCGCGGTGGCCTTGGGCAGCACCACCGTCACCGTGCTCTCCACCGCCGACACCACGCGCCGGGCCACCAGCGCCGTCACGGTACCGGCCCGTCCGCTCACCGTGAACATCGTGCAGCGCAGCATCGCCATCAATAGCGGCACCAGCACCACGCTCACGGCCATCGTGACTGTCGATCCGGGTTTCGCCACGGGCGTCAGGTGGACGTCCAGCGCCGGCGGTGTCGCCACGATCAGCGCCGAGGGTGTCGTCAGCGCGGTGAGCCTCGGCAGCACGTTGATCACCGCCACGTTAGTGGCCGATGCCACCAAGCGCGACACGGTCACGCTGAGTGTGGTGCCCCGCTTGGCGACCACGTGGACCGCCGCCCGACTGGGCGGCGTGTTGCGCGACGATCTGCTGTCGATTTATGCCGTGAGCGCCACGAACGTGTTCGCGATCGATCTGCTGGGCGACATCTATCGCTGGAACGGCACCACGTGGACGCTGTCGCTGTCGAGCGATGCCGATTTTACGGCACTCCATGGCTCGTCGGCCACGAACATCATCGCGGTGGGCACCGCTGGCGCCATGGCGCGCTGGAACGGTACGGCGTGGAGCACGATGACCTCGGGCACCACGCAGACGCTCAACGCCATCTGGGTGGAGAGCCAGACCGTGGCGTGGGCGGCGGGCAACAACGGCACGGTGTTGCGGCTGGCCACCAATACGTGGAGCACGGAAACCACCAACTCCACGCAGACCATGAACGGCGTGTGGGGCGGCGACAACGTGGTGTACGCCGTTGGCGCCAATGGCGACGTGCTGCGTCGCGTCGGCAGCACGTGGTCGCGCGTCATGGTGCCGAGTGCGGAGCTGCTGTACAGCGTGCATGGACTCAGCGCCACCGACGTGGTGATCGTGGGCGCCAACGGCACGCTGCTGCGCTGGAACGGCACGACGTGGTCGGTGCTCGGCGTGGGTGGATTGGCCGGCAACCTGTATCAGGTGAGCGGTTCAGCGGCCAACGGTGGCCGACGCTACGTGGTCGGCGACGGCGGCGTGGCGCAGCTCGACGGCACCACCGCCACACTCGTGAACACGCCCTATGCGCCGCAGCTGTTCGGTGTGAGTGTGGATGCCGCGGGCACCGCGTGGACGAGCGGCGCACGGGGGGCGGTGCTGCGCAGTGCCGATGCCGGCGGTACGGCGTGGACGACGAACAACCTCGCCCCCGATCTCCTCGACGTATGGACCGTGGCGGCCGATAACGCCTTGGCGGTGGGCGAGTTCGGGTTCGTGTATCGCTGGAACGGCAGCAGCTGGACGAAGATCGCCGTGCCAACGCAGGCCACGCTCACCAGCGTATGGGCCACCGCAAGCGGCCAAGGGTTCATCGGCGGCGAGTCGGGTACCATGCTGCGCCTCATCGGTAGCGCGTGGGTGCCGATGGCGTTTCCCAGTACGAGCACCGTGTCGGCGGTCTGGGGCACGAACGGCAGCAACGTGTATGCAACCACGAAGGCCGGTGAGATCCTGCGCTTTAACGGCACGGCGTGGACGCTGCTCACGGCCGCGGGAGTGCCACTGTGGGCGGTGTACGGTGCCTCGGCGGCCGATGTGTATGCGGCCGGTGAGAACGGCGCGGTATGGCGACTGAATGGCGCGGTGTTCACCGCACTCCCG
>CAMBRJ010000324.1 GCA_945870175.1 Gemmatimonas phototrophica | reverse complement strand
CTACAAACGGCGCGAAGAGTGAACGGCGCGAAGAGTGAACCGCGCTAAAGTGAGAAGCGCCAAGAGTTGACCGCGTGAACAACGAACTGCGCCAACAGCCCAGAGCCCAGAGCTCAGCTGTTGGCGCAGTTCGCTCTTCACGTCCGTAGTTCTTAGCGCCCATTACCTTAGCGCCGTTCACTCTTAGCGCCCGCTACTTTTCGCGCCGTTCACTCTTAGCGCCGTTCATCCCCAGCACCACCCCTCTCCACACGTCTTTCATGAGCTCCGCGCTTCCCTTCGTTCCGCTCGCCTTCGAACGTCTCACGCCTGACGTCTCGCTCGCGCGCGCGCGTGCGCACTACGCACACGTGGATCGTCGTCGGACCACGCGTCACTTCAGCACCGACGCCGTCCCCCGCGAGCTCATCGAGCTGGCTATCCGTTCGGCCGGCACGGCACCGAGCGGCGCGCATCAGCAGCCATGGACCTTCGTGGCGGTGTCCGATGCCGCGCTCAAGCAGCAGATGCGCGAGGCGGCTGAAACCGAGGAGCGCGCGTTCTACGCCGGACGCGCCACCCCCGAGTGGCTCGAAGCCTTGGCCCCGCTAGGCACCGACGAACACAAGCCGCACCTCACTGACGCGCCGTGGGTGGTCGTGCTCTTTCGCCAATCGTACGGCTATTTCCCCGATGGGCAGAAGCGCACGCACTTCTACGCGCAGGAGTCCTGTGGCATCGCGGCCGGATTTTTCATCTCGGCCATTCACGATATGGGACTCGTCTGCCTCCCGCACACGCCGAGTCCGATGGGATTTCTCGGGGAGCTCCTGCAGCGCCCAACGAACGAGAAGGCGATGCTCGTCATGCCCGTTGGCTATCCCGCCGCCGATGCGGCGGTGCCCGATCTTACCAGGAAACCGCTCGAAGCGATCGCGGTATGGAAGTAGGGCGCGTACCGACGACCGGCGTGCCACGCATCGGCGTGCCACGCATCGGCGTGCCACGCATCGGCGTCGCCGTCATCGTGATCCGCGACGGACTTGTGCTGATCGGGCGACGTCGTAGCACGTCACACGGTGATGCGACGTGGCAGTTCCCTGGCGGTCACCTCGAGTGGGGCGAGTCCATCGCGCAGTGCGCCATGCGCGAAGTGGCCGAAGAAACGGGCCTCGCGGCCACCGTGATCGGTGATGGGCCGTACACCAACGACATTTTTGTCGACGAAGGGAAGCACTACGTCACGCTCTTCGTGCTGGCGTCGTCCCTCGACGGGGCGCCCGAGGTGCGTGAGCCGGAGAAATGCGCGGAGTGGCAGTGGTGTTCCTGGGACGCCCTGCCGACGCCGCGCTTTCTCTCTATCGATCATCTACTCCAACTCGGCTACCGCCCGCCGGGCGTCGTGTAGGCCGACGCCGCGCCGTCGCGATAGACCAGCTGGCCGCCGGTGTGTCCCACATTGTAGCCCATATAGAGCACCGCGAGGGTGCCTGCCGCCGCCACGCCACGCGCCGTCGAGCCCACGCCGCCGCGCACGAACCCGACGCCAGCGATCACCAGCACCACGCCGGCGGCCAGCATGAACGCGTCGGCCGCCTCTTCATGCGCGTTGATCGACTGCTCGGCGACCACCTTCTCGACCGCGTCCTCTTCGTCTTCGCCGGTCTCTTTGGCCAGCAGGCCACTCCCGAGCGTCAGCGCGATCATGGCGGTAGCGAGGCCCCACACCGGTAAGACACGGGCGCCGCGCCGGATGGCGATCAGGGCCCCGAGACCGAAGAGGGGCAAAAGCACAGTCATCGCGATCGGCAGGTGCACGATCAGCGGATGCAGCGGTGTCGGAAGGAAATTCATAGTACGTTCCTGTGAAGGGGGGACGTCATGGTGTTCCCCTCATCTTCGGCCTGAGTGTGGCCGTGGAGTATCCGGCAAGTGCCTACATTGGAGTACGACATATGTCGGAGAGGGGAGAATCCCGAGCGGATTGGGTCGATCCGGAGGACGACGCGGCGTCGAACGAGTTCCGCGGACCGCTGCCGGCGGTGATGGCGGGGTTTCTGTTGCTGGTCATGGTCGGAGGCTTGCTCGACCTGATGCTCGATGCTCCCGACCGCGTGTGGTCGTTCCACGTGCTGTTCGAGCTCGGCATGGTGATCAGCAGCCTCGCCTTCGCGGTCATGCTCTTTCGCGGATGGCGGCGCTCGGCGGCGGCCTTGAGCAGCACCCAGTTCTCGCTGGAGGAAAGCCAGCGGCTGGTGGCTCAGCGGCAAGCGGAGCGCGACGCGTGGCGGCACAGCGCCGAATCCGCGTTAGCGGGCTTCTCCGAAGCCATCAATCGGCAGTTCGACGCCTGGCACCTCACCCGCGCCGAACGCGACGTGGCGCTCCTGATCCTCAAGGGGGCGGGGCACAAGCAGGCCGCCGCCCATCTCGAACGGTCGGAACGGTCGGAACGGACGGTGCGGCAGCATGCCGTGGAGGTCTATCGGAAGGCCGGGCTACAGGGGCGGGCAGAGCTCTCCGCATTCTTCCTGCAAGACCTGATGCTGCCGTAATGGCGCGTTGCTGTGCTATTCATGTTTCGAAAAGTTACGGTACAATGACCGTCCGAACCGGTGCTGCGTGGCGATCGAGGGCGTCGAGCACGCCGTTGATGTCCCGCGCCTGCAGTGGAACAGTGTGCATGACGATGTCCGCGAGGTTGAGAATGCCCTTGTCGGCCATCTCGACCAGTTCGTACAGCTCGCTCAGCAGGTGATCGTTCGATCCGATCAGCTCCGCCTCCCGACCGATGAGGTCGCGATAGGTGTCCACCGGCAGGTCAATGTCGGACAGGCCGACCACGACGGCGCGCCCCAGTGGTGCCAGGGACTGCAGCGCGGTGCGCATGGTGTCGGGGTTGCCGACCAGCTCCAGTGCGACATCCACGCCGCGTCCCTTCGTCATGGCCCGCACCTGCGCCACCACCTCGTCGGGTGAGAGGTCGGTGGCCCGGATCGTCCGCGCGCCGAAGCGCTCGGCCAGCGCCAGTTTCATCGGGTCGCGGTCGACCGCGATGACGTCTGAGGCACCGAGGGCGCGAGCGAGTTGCACCGCCGACATCCCCAGCCCGCCGGCACCGACCACCAGCACCGTCTCGCCAGCCTCCAGGCGGCCTTTGCGGAGCGCGTGCAGCGACGTGGCGGACGAACACATCATGACCGCGCCCTGCGCGAAGGGCACGCTATGCGGGAGTGGCACCGCATTCCGGGCCGGCACCGCGATGTACTCGGCCCAGCCGCCGTCGGTGAAGTGACCGAGCATTTTGCCCGTGGCGCAGAACTGCTCGCGGCCGGCGAGGCAGTCGTCGCACTGCCCGCAGGTGACGAGGTAGTGGAGGCACACGGAGTCGCCGACGCTGTGGTGGAGCGCGTGCTGGCCGACTTCCACGATCTCGCCGGCGATTTCATGCCCGAGCGTGAGGGGGAGTGGATCGACGCGCGACCGGCCGGCCCGATAGTGCACATCGGAGTGACAGATGCCGGCGGCGCGAACGCGCACGAGTACGTCGCCGGGACCGCACAACGGCATCGGGACTTCGGCGTCTTCGACGCGGTGACCCGGAGCGGGGAGTCGGACAGCGCGCATGGGCAGCCTTGAGCCGAGTGTGACCGGGCGTAGAGGGTGAACGTGGCCTCGCCCTTTTCGTGCTACGCGAGTCTTCCCGCCAACGTTCGCCGCGTCTCGATCGCTGGGGCCGGCCGATGAAGCCCCCATGGGCGATCACCGAGCCGGGTCCGTCTGCCGCGCAGTGCGAATCCGCACTGCGCCTGCACTGACGTGACGGAGCTACTTGTGGCGGAACGTGATGCGGCCGCGGCTCAGGTCATACGGCGAGACTTCGACCGTGACCTTATCACCGGCGAGGATGCGAATGCGGAACTTGCGCATTTTCCCCGCCATCGTAGCCAGCAATGAATGTCCGTTTTCGAGATCGACACGGAACATCGCGCTGGGTAGGACGTCCGACACGACTCCTTCGAATTCGATGGCGTCTTCCTTCATACAACCTCCTTGGTCATGCGCACGTCATACTAGGTCGTGGAACCGGAGTCGATCGGCGCATCCTGCAGGAGCGCCTCGAGAGCCGTCCGAAGTTGATCAATACAGCGGCCCGCGAGTTCGAGGGACGCATAGCCTTCGCGTTCCAGCGACTCCGGATGCCAATGCCATGTGGCTTC
>CAMBRJ010000323.1 GCA_945870175.1 Gemmatimonas phototrophica | reverse complement strand
CCCGATGTGGAATTCTGTGCCCGGTTCGTACAGCGCGCGTGACGCGTCACGACTGAGGTAGTCGCAGATCACCGGCGCTGGCAGACCCTTGTAATACACCACGCCATGTTCGATAGCGTGGCTCAGGTCTACCAGTGTGTGCGCAGGCGTATTCACGCCGCGTTCAGGAGCCGGAGACCACACCGCAGGCGATACGAGCGCCCGAGTTGCCCGACGGAGCGGTCTTGTCGTCGTCGGTCGTTGCGTGAATCACAATCGCGGCTCCATCGGCGTCGAGCAGCGGATGTTCGCCACGCAGCGATCCGGCCGGCGTCGACATCTTCACGACCACGCTGCTGTCCGCGCCAACCGTGAGGTTCATGAGGTCGCCATGATGCGGACCGTCGGGATTGGCGCGGCCGTGCTGCTTGGGCGTCGGGCTCCAGTGCGCGCCGGCGCTGGCGAAATCAGGGCCATCGCAACGGCCGACGGTATGGAGGTGCACCCCGTGCACGCCCGGCGTCAGACCACGCAGCGTGCCAGTCACCGAGATCGCGGCGCCCGCGTCGGCAAAGGTCAGCACGCCGAGTTCACGTCCGGTCGCATCCAGCACCTTCGCGGTGGCATCGACGGACGGGCTGCGCGCGGCAAGCAGGAGCGCGACGCCGAGCACGGCGGTGGCCCGGGTGGCGACGAGGGACGAGACGGAGCGCATAGGCGTGTCCTGGCTGATGGGAAGATCGGGGCAGATCCACAAGTCTACTGCACAGGCCGTGCTCGGCGCGTCGATTCGCAGTAGCTTGCGCGCGCCATGACCGACCTACGCATCGTCCCACCCAAACCGTTCGACACCGACGTGGCCATCGTGGGTGGCGGCCTGGCGGGCCTCACGGCCGCCTGCCGCCTTGCCGCGTCCGGACAGCGCGTGACCCTGTTCGAGGCCCGCTCCCGCCTTGGCGGCCGCATGCTGACCACGGGCGTGATGCCCGTGGCCGAGCGCCCGTGGGTCGATCTGGGCCCAGCCTGGTTCTGGCCGCACCAAGCGCACATTCGCGCGCTCGTCGCCCAATTGGCGCTGCCCGTCTTTGAACAGTACCGCGACGGGCTGGCGAGGTACGAGGCGGGCGCCGGAAGCCCACCGGAGTCCTTCGATCCACCGGGGGGTGCCGATCCCTCGTTCCGGCTAGTCGGAGGCATGGCTGCCCTCACCCGCGCCTTGCATGAAGCGTCGCAAGCCGCACCCACACCGGTCGCGATGCATCTCGATGCCGCGGTGCGCGCCATCACCGTGCACGACGACCACGTCGTGCTCAACGGCGACGGCGTGCACTGCACGGCAGCGCGCGTGATTGTGGCCACACCACCGCGCGTGGTCGCGCGCGATATCACCTTCGTGCCGCCGCTCTCGGACACGGTCGTCGACACACTCCGGGGCACGGTCACCTGGATGGGGCACGCGATGAAATGCGTGGCAACCTACAACCGACCCTTCTGGCGCGACGATGGACGCTCGGGGTACGCCGTAAGCTGGGGCGGACCGCTGCAGGAGATTCACGACGCCTGCATGCCGCCGCACGATGGTATGCCGGCCGGCTACGCGCTCATGGGCTTCGTGGCCCCACGCACCAGTGCGGCCGCCCGGGCGTTCCGCGACGCGAGCTCCGAGGCGCGCCGCGCGACGGTGCTGGCGCAGTTGGCGCGACTGTTCGGGCCAGACGCCCTGAGCGCCACCGGTTACGCCGAGTACGACTGGACCCGCGACGCGTTGACGTGTGGCCCGAATGACGACGTGCCGCCCACGGCCCATCCGGATTACGACGACACACTGTTCGACGGCGTACGCGCTGACGACCCGTGGAATGGACGACTCGTCTGGGCTGGAGCGGAAACCAGCGCCGTCAGTGGCGGGTATCTCGACGGCGCCGTGGCGTCGGGTTGGCGGGCTGCCACCGCTATCCTTCGTGCGCTCCACATCCCGACGTGAGGTCGGGCGGGCGAAACCGACGTGTTACGCCGTCTGCACGTCGCGGAAACGCACGAGACGCTGCGAGTCCTCATCGTACAGCGCCAAACGCAGCGCCTTCACGCCCATGCCGATCGTCATTTTCGGCGCGGCTTCGAAGAGCGGATGGTTGTCGTGCGCTTCCTGCAACCGGAAGTTCGGAATCTTTGGGCCGATGTGATGCACGTGGTGCAAGCCAATGCTGCCCGTGAACCACTGCAAGATCGGATGGAGACGCAGGTGCGAACTGCCCGTGATGGCGGCCGTCGCGTAGTCCCACTCGTCGTGCGACTCCCAGTACGCATCCTCGAACTGATGCTGCACGTAGAACAGCCAGATCCCCGCGGCGGCGGCCACGTACATGCACGGCAGATACACGAGCAAAACCGAGCGCGGTCCCCACAGCAGGATCGACACGGTGATGGCGGCCGCAATCGCCAGATTCGTGTACCACACGCTGTACAACTGCTTCGTCTTCGTGGCCTTGCTACGACCACGAAACCGCTGATTCAGCATGAGATGCAACGGACCCACCAGCATCAGCGACAGCGGATGCCGAATGAGCCGATAAATCAGGCGTCCGCGTGCATCGCGTTCGAGGTACTCCTTCACCGTGATCGTGGGCACATCGCCGTGACCGCGGCGATCGAGATCGCCCGACGAGGCATGATGCAACGCATGGTCGCGACGCCACTGCGCGAAGGGCGTCAGTGTCATCACGCCCGTCACGAAGCCCAACGCATCGTTGACCTTGGGCCACGGGAGGTACGACGAATGCGAACAATCATGCATGATGATGAACGTGCGCACGAGCAGCCCCGCGCCCGGAAGCACGAGCAGCGCCGTCACCCACGGGGCGACATCGAGGAAGTAGAACATCGCCCAGAACAAGGCGGCCAATGGAACCAGCGTGTTGATGACCTGCCACACCGCGCGACGGACATCCGCGCGGGCATACGTGGCAACGATCGCGGTCCACTCGGAGCGAGGGACCTCCAACGTGCGGGACTGGAGCAACTCAGCCATGCAGGACGACACCTGGAAACGAGGGCGGGAAGGCGCAGCAGCGGCGCGTCATAGCTCCGGAATTATCGCCAGAAGATCGAACTCGGCGATAGCCCCAGTGCAAGGAATACGCGCCGGCCGTCCCGCCCGCTGACGTTGGTCCGATTGCAACCCCTCGGCATCCCCGACGAATGCCGACCACTATGGTCGCTTGGCACGATCAAACACGTCGGTCCGTTTAGTGTTGTTTTGTAACATGTCCTCGTTCACCCAGTAGGTCGGTCCGAACGGCACCGTCCGGGGCCAGAGCTGATCGAGCGACATGGCATCGTACAGGGTGCCGCCCTTCATGACGTACTTCGCGTCGGCGGTCGCCCGAATGTTCACGAGGGGATTGCCGTTGAGAATCACCAGATCGGCCAGTTTCCCGACCTCAATGCTCCCAATGTCCTTGTCGGCGCCCAGAAACCGCGCGCCGTGCATCGAGGCCACCTCAAGCGCGCCGTGATTGCCGAGGGCCGAGGCACCCATCCACAGCTCCCAGTGTGGCGCGAGGCCGTGATGCTCACCGTGACTGCCGAGCGCGCCCCAGCCGCCTTCAGCGATGATATCCGCCATGGACTGCGCCACCAGCGGATAGGAATAGTCGGTGCTGGGGCGCATCGTGCGCACGCGTGAATCGGGTACTAATGCGCGCCACGGGAACCACTTGCGCTGCTTCGCGTCCTTCCAGACATCCGATTCCTGAAACCAGTATTCGATACTCCAGGCACTGGGGCCCGCGACCACGAGCGTCGGGGAGTACGTCGCGCCGGCTTTGCCGAGGAACTTGGCGCCGTCGCCGTACATGGGGACTTCGCTAAACGAGTGTTCCCATCCCGTCTGGCCGTCCATGATGAAGCCGAGATCTTCGAAGAAGAACCCGCCTTCCGAGGTGAGATTGGTGCCGACCGTGCGCGCGGCTTCGGCCGTCCACTGCCGCTGATCTCGTCGCGGCTGCGCGTACTGCTTGATCGACGTGGCGCCCCAGCCGGCCATCTTCGTGACCATCGCCAGGGCATCACGCGGGCTGTTGATCTCGTTCGCGCGCGACGCGTCGCCAGCCGTGATGTTGTCGCCCGTGCTGAAGCCACGCGGTCCGATGATTTCGCCGACCTCCACCAGTTCGGCCGTCGGGAACATGTTCTGGCTGTACATCGAGACGTCCATCGTGGTCGTC
>CAMBRJ010000322.1 GCA_945870175.1 Gemmatimonas phototrophica | reverse complement strand
TCGAAGGCGCGAACGAGCGCGAAATCGGCTTGCTGATGAAGCTCGCCGGTCTCCGCTGGGCGCGCGAAACGCTCGAACTCGGCGCGTCGTCGTTCGACGCCACGCCGAAGGATGTGCGTCACCTGCTGTCCGACATCAAGCCGGATCGTCGTCTGCCGGACAAGGTCGAACTACTGGGTGATGCGAACCTGAACGACCTCGCGACGAAAGCGATGTCGGCCGAAACGAAGTCGCTGTTCAGCCGCGTGAAGGAGTTCGTCACCCAGGGTGCCCGTACCGTCGCCGAGCGCGAGCTCGAGGGCGTGCGTGCGTCGCTGGCCATCCACCAGACCGCTGAGGGAGAGGCCGATGCCGATCTCAAGGCGGGTATCGCGGCGCTCGAGGCCGAAGCGGCCATGAGCCCGGTGCAGACCCTCCTGCGTATCGGGCAGCCGGCGCTCGCGGCGGTGCTGGCCGGCAAGGATGTCGATGTCGATGCGGCCGGTTCAGAGCTCATTCGCTTGGCGGGCCTCACGCCCACCGGCAAGGTGCGTCTGCGCGACGGTCGTACCGGCGAAACGTTCAACGCCCCGGTCACGGTCGGCGAGATCTACGTGCTGAAGCTCAGCCACTTGGTCGACGACAAGATTCACGCGCGCTCGATCGGACCGTACTCGCTCGTCACGCAGCAGCCGCTGGCGGGTAAGGCGCAGTTCGGTGGACAGCGCTTTGGAGAAATGGAAGTGTGGGCGCTCGAGGCCTATGGCGCGGCGCACACGCTGCAGGAAATCCTGACCGTCAAATCCGACGACGTGAACGGCCGCAGCCGTGTCTACGAGGCGATCGTGAAGGGCCAGAACCTGCCGGAGCCGGGTATCCCGGAGTCGTTCAACGTGCTGGTGAAGGAACTGCAGGCGTTGGGTATCAAGGTTACGCTCGGGGCCAGCGACAATAACGGCGTCGAGCTGATCGACGCCGGCGGCAACGGTAACGGCGGGGAGGAATAATCATGATCGACTTCCGCAGCTCGCGCGAAGCCCGCGCGTCCGCGTTTGACTACATGTCGGTCCGTATCGCCTCACCCGAGGAGATTCGCGGACCCAAGGACCCCAAGGAGCGCGAACGGCTGGAAATGGCCGGCTTGCGCACCTGGTGGTCGTGGGGCGAAGTCACCAAGCCCGAAACCATCAACTACCGCTCGTTCAAGCCCGAGAAGGACGGCTTGTTCTGTGAGCGCATCTTCGGTCCGGTCAAGGACTGGGAATGCCATTGCGGGAAGTACAAGCGGATCCGCTATCGCGGCGTGATTTGTGACCGATGCGGCGTGGAAGTCACGCTCAGCAAGGTCCGGCGCGAGCGCATGGGTCATATCGAACTGGCGGTGCCGGTGGCGCACATCTGGTTCTTCAAGACCCTGCCGTCCCCGATGGGCAACCTGCTCGACGTCACGCTCCGTGACCTCGAGAAGGTGATCTATTATTCGAACTACATCGTCATCGATCCGGGCTCGCAGGAAGTGCGTGAGCGCCAGCTGCTCGACGAAGACGAGTTTCTGACGCTGCGCCAGAAGGCGAAGGCGGAAGGCGACGCGGCGTTCCAGTGCGACATCGGTGCGCCCGCCGTCCGTGAACTGTTGAAGCGTCTTGACGTCGACAGCACGGCGGAGGAACTGCGCGCGTCGGTGGTTGGTGAGACGTCGCAGCATCGCAAGAAGCAGATGCTGAAGCGCCTGAAGATCGTCGATGCCTTCCGCACCAGCGGCGAGGGTGGAGAAATCCGCAACCGTCCGGAGTGGATGATTCTCGACGTGATTCCGGTAATCCCGCCCGATCTGCGGCCGCTCGTGCCGCTCGACGGTGGACGCTTCGCGACGTCCGACCTGAACGACCTGTACCGTCGCGTCATCAACCGCAACAACCGTCTCCAGAAGCTCATCTCGCATCGCGCGCCGGAAGTCATCCTGCGCAACGAAAAGCGAATGCTGCAGGAAGCGGTCGACGCGTTGTTCGACAACGGTCGTCGCTCCAAGGCGATTCGTGGCCGCGGCAAGCGTCCGCTCAAGTCGTTGTCCGACATGCTCAAGGGCAAGCAGGGCCGGTTCCGTCAGAACCTGCTCGGCAAGCGCGTGGACTACTCGGGCCGTTCGGTCATCGTCGTGGGTCCGGAGCTCAAGCTGCACCAGTGCGGCTTGCCGAAGGCCATGGCGCTCGAACTCTTCAAGCCGTTCATCATCCACAAGTTGGTGGAGAGCGGTGAAGCCGAAACCGTGAAGCGCGCCAAGAAGATCGTGGAGCGCGAGAACGCGATGGTCTTTGAAGTGCTCGAAGGCATCATCAAGGATCACCCCGTGCTGCTCAACCGCGCGCCGACGCTGCATCGCCTGGGTATTCAGGCGTTCGAGCCGGTGCTCGTGGAAGGCAAGGCCATTCGTATTCACCCGCTCGTCTGCGCGGCGTTTAACGCCGACTTCGACGGTGACCAGATGGCCGTGCACGTCCCGCTGTCGTTCGAAGCGCAGATCGAAGCGCGTGTGCTGATGCTGTCGTCGAACAACATTCTGAAGCCGTCCGACGGACGCCCGGTGGCCGAACCCTCACAGGACATCGTGCTGGGCTGCTACGTGGCCACGAAGGCGCCGACGAACTTCGACACGGTCACCATGAAGGATCCGGTGGCGGTCGCCAAGCTCTCGTCGATGACGACCATCGGGGAAGTGGAAATGGCCATCGCCAACGGCCGCGCCACGTACCAGACGCCGATCCGGTGGCTCGACAAGACCGACGAGGGCGTGACGTGGATCCCGACGACCACGGGTCGCGTGCTGTTCAACGCGCTCGTGCCGAAGGGGCTGCCGTTCCTGAACAAGGACATGAAAAAGAAGGCCCTCGGCGAACTCGTCTTCCAGAGCTACCGGAATGCGGGACTCGCGGAGACGGTGGCGCTGCTCGATCGCCTGAAGGAGTTCGGTTTCCGCAACGCCACGCGCGGCGGTGTCTCCATCGGCATCGAAGATCTGCACATCCCGAAGGAAAAGGAAACGCTGCTCAAGGAAGCGTCGGAGCGTGTCGAACGCTTCCAGCGCGCCTACGCGACGGGCAACATCACGAACGGTGAGCGCTACAATAAGGTCATCGATACGTGGACGCACGCGAACACGGACGTCGCCGACGCCATGGTCAAGACCATGCGCGAATCGCAGGGCGGCTTCAATCCCGTGTTCATGATGTTCGACTCGGGCTCTCGTGGTTCGCGCGACCAGATCCGCCAGTTGGCGGGTATGCGCGGCCTCATGGCCAAGCCGCAGAAGAAGCTCACGGGTGGTATCGGCGAAATCATCGAAAACCCGATCAAGTCGAACTTCCGTGAAGGATTGTCGGTGCTCGAGTACTTCTCGTCGACGCACGGAGCCCGAAAGGGTCTGGCGGACACGGCACTCAAGACGGCCGATGCCGGCTATCTCACGCGTCGACTCGTCGACGTGGCGCAGGACATGACGATCCAGGAAGAGGATTGTGGGACGATCCTCGGCCTCGACACGGCGGCGCTCAAGGAAGGCGAAGACGTGATCGAGCCGTTGGCCGAGCGTCTCGTTGGCAACGTGGCGGCCGAGGATATCCTCGACCCCATGGAACGCGACGAGGCGGGACGTCCGCGCATGCTGGCGGAAGCGGGCACGCTCATGTCGGAAGAGACGGCACAGCTCATCGAAGATTCGGGCATCGAAACGGTGAAGATTCGTTCCGTGCTCACCTGTGAAGCGAAGCGCGGCTTGTGCCGCATGTGCTACGGCCGGAACCTGGCCACCATGCAGATGGTGGATCTGGGCGAAGCGGTCGGTATCATCGCGGCGCAGTCCATCGGCGAGCCGGGTACGCAGCTCACGCTCCGGACCTTCCACGTCGGCGGCACCGCCTCGCGTATCGCCGAACAGACGATCAAGCGCGTGAAGTACGACGGCGACATCGTCGAATACGGCGATCGCCTCGTGCACGTCATTAATAAGGACGGAGACAGCATCGTCACGTCGTACGAAGGCGACGTGAACATCAAGTCGGCGAAGGATGGACACGTGCTCGCACGCGTTCAGGTGCCGCTCGGTGCCACGATGCTCGTGCCCAACGGCGGCAAGCTGGTTCGTGACGAGGACCGTCGCGATGCGCGCTTGTTCTCCTGGGACCCGTACACCAACCCGATCATCGCCGACGTCGAGGGCACGATTCGCTTCGTGGACCTCGTCGAAGACGAGTCGCTGTC
>CAMBRJ010000321.1 GCA_945870175.1 Gemmatimonas phototrophica | reverse complement strand
TCGCCGCGCGCGCCTCCCATCGATCCAGGCGACCCGACAGGAAGGGGCCGCGCTCGGTCGCGCCCCGATTGACGTTGTTCTGGCTCAAACCAAGCCGAAGCTCGCGTGACGCTGAATCGCCGACCACACGGGCGTCCGCCGCCGCCACGAACGCGGGGCGATCGTCAATCTCGCGGCCCGGCCGCCACAGGAAGCTGGACAAGGCGACCCGCGTGTTCCGCCACGGCAGATCGTGCACGACCACCCCAAGATCGGCCGCGATAGCCGTGCTCACCTCCCGGTCCGCCCGTCCCTCCCGCCAGCGAACGGCGAGGCCGGCGGTGACATGCGGCACCAAGGTCTTCGCCGCGGTGGCACTGATCAGCAGGCTGGCGTAGTTGATATCGCCCACGCTCTGTGGATCACTGTCGGTGCGTACCAGGCCAGCGACTGAGGTCCGGGCCACGGAGAGCCCGAGGGTGGTGCCAGACGCGCGCCGCAAGGACGCGGACATCAACTGCCCATCGACGCCTTGCTGCCCGCCGGTCGACAACGACGCCACGCCGAGGCGGATGCGTTCGCCCGGCCGGAGCGCGGACGCGGCCGGATTCCACAGTCCGGCACCGGGCTCCGCCGCCAAAGCGGCAGGCTCGAGAACGGCGCCAAGCGGAAACTCCCAAAGATCGCGCGCGGGCACGGGCTGCGCGGCGAGCCCGTGGGCCCAGCAAAACGCGGCCACTCCGCAGATGAGCAGACGGCACATAGGGCATGCTAACGGCCCTCGCCTTCGCGGGTCAAGCGAATAGCAGGTCGGAATCGCTACCGAGACTGACGTAAATCATTTAACTTTCATCGTTTGCGGCCGCTCATCGGCCCAAGCAGGTCCCTGATTCGTCCCGTTCGGAGCGCCACGCGTAATGTCGTCTTTGTCAGAACAGTCCGTGCTCGCCACCTCCCTGCGTACCGACACCTGTGGCCTCCTGCGCTCGCCGGACGTCGGTCGCACCGTGCGCCTGGGCGGATGGGTGCACCGGAGTCGCGATCTGGGCGGCCTCGTCTTCATCGATCTGCGCGATCGGACGGGCCTGGTGCAGCTGGCCTTCGGGCCGGCGTGGAGCGATGCCGAGACGCTGCGGATCGCTGCCGCCGTGGGTGTCGAGTCGGTGGTGCTGTGCGAAGGGGAAGTGGTGGCGCGTGAGCCGGAGCGACAGAATCCCGATATGCTCACCGGTTCGATCGAAGTGCGCGTCACGTCGCTGCGGGTCGTTGGGCCAGCGGTCACGCCGGCACTGCCGGTGGCCCGCGGACGGGGCGAAAAGATGGCGGCCGAAGAGCTCCGCCTGCGTCATCGCTACCTCGACCTTCGTCGGCCGGAATTGCAGGAGAATCTGGTGCTGCGCCATCGGCTGCTGCAGGTCTCGCGCCGGTTTCTCAGCGATCGGGGGTATCTCGAGCTCGAGACGCCCATCCTCACGAAGCCGACGCCGGAAGGTGCGCGCGATTACCTCGTGCCAAGCCGCGTGCATCCGGGCGAGTTCTATGCGCTGCCCCAGTCGCCGCAGATCTATAAGCAGCTCTTCATGTGCTGCGGCTTCGATCGCTACTTCCAGATCGCCCGTTGCTTCCGCGACGAAGACCTCCGCGCCGATCGGCAGCCGGAGTTCACGCAGATCGACATCGAAGCGTCCTTCATCGAGCGGGAGGACATTCTGGCCCTCGCGGAGTCGCTGATCGGTGCGCTGTGGACCGAAGCCGGCCACAGTATCCCGGCGCACTTCGATCGCATGAGCTATCGCGAGGCGATGGAATGTTATGGCTGTGACCGCCCCGACCTCAGATACGATCTCCGGCTGACCGACTACACCGCCGTGTTCGCCGGCCTCGATTTCGCGGTCACCACCACCGCCATCGCGAATGGCGCGCGCGTGCGCGGATTGATCGTGCCCGGTGGCGCCGCCTGGAGCCGCAAGCAGGTGGATGAGTTAGAAGCGCTCGCCAAGAGCGCGGGCGCGGGAGGGTTGCTCCGCGTGCGGCATGCCGACGGGGCCTACGACGGACCATTGGCGAAGTTCCTCACCGACGCGGCACGCGCGGCCTTGCCGCTCTCGGACGGCGATCTCGCCTTGTTCGTTGCCGCGCCCGATCACGTGTCCAATCCCGCGCTCGATCGCGTGCGGCAGGAATGCGCCCGTCGACTCGACCTGGTCGATGACACGATGCAGCGGTTCATTGTGGTGATGGACTTCCCGATGTTCGAGGAAGACCCGACCACCGGCGCGCTCGCGGCGGTGCACCATCCGTTCACCGCGCCGCACCCGGAAGACATGCAGGCGTTCCCCGACCAGCCCGCGCGCTGGCGTGCGTTGGCCTACGATGTCGTCCTTAATGGGACGGAACTGGGCGGTGGCAGCATTCGCATCAGCGATCCGGCCACGCAGTCCCGCATGTTCTCGCTCCTCGGGATCGAAGACGTCGCCGATCAGGAACGGCGCTTCGGCTTCCTCCTCGAGGGACTTCGTGCCGGCGCGCCGCCGCATGGTGGCATCGCCTTCGGCTTCGATCGGATCGTGATGCTGCTCTCGGGGGCGCCGTCACTCCGCGACGTGATCGCGTTTCCGAAAACAACCGCGGCGCGGTCGCTCTTCGAAGGCGCACCGGTCGCCGTGTCTCCGGAAGATCTCGCGGCGCTGCATCTCACGGTCACCGGGACCGACGCGTGAACGGCAACGATCGTGCCCCCGAGCCCGCGACGACGCGCGTCTCGGTTGAGGGCGCGGACATGCAGATGCTCGCGGGTGTCAACGATAGCAACCTCGTTGAACTCGGACGCGCCACAGGTACCCGTGTGGCCCTTCGCGGCGACAGCCTCACGATCACGGGAGACGCCGACAACGTCGCCCGCGCCGAAGCCATTGCCGCGGCGATGGTCATGCTCGTGCGCGAGGGCAAGACCCTCGGCGCCGACGACGTCCTCCGCTTGTCGCTCACCGAACGACCGACCGACGCGCCCGCGGGGACCAACGGCGCCTTGGTGCTGCCGGGGGCGCGCCGCGGTGTGCAGCCCAAAACGCCCGGGCAGGCCGAGTATCTCAAACAGATCGCCGCGCACGATATCGTCGTCGGCGTCGGACCGGCGGGAACCGGCAAGACGTTTCTCGCGGTCGCGGCGGCGGTCGATGCGCTGATGCGCAAGCGCGTGCGGCGCATCGTGCTGGCACGTCCCGCCGTCGAGGCGGGCGAGAATCTGGGATTCCTGCCGGGCGATATGCAAGCCAAGATCGATCCGTATCTCCGCCCGTTGTATGATTCGCTCGATGACCTCATTCCGGTCGAGCGGCTCCAGAAACTCATCGAGACGCGCACCATCGAAGTGGCGCCGCTGGCGTTCATGCGCGGTCGCACGCTCAGCGATTCATTCGTCATTCTCGACGAAGCGCAGAATGCGACTGGTATGCAGATGAAGATGTTTCTCACGCGTCTCGGGGTGAACTCCAAGATCGTGATCACCGGTGACAAGACGCAGGTCGACTTGCCGCGTCGCGAAGACTCCGGGCTCATGCAGATCGAACGGATTCTGCACGGCATCGAAGGGATCGCGTTTCACTACTTCACGGATGCCGACGTGGTGCGCCATCGGTTGGTGCGCGATATCATCCGCGCGTACAACGCGGATGCGGCCGGCGCATGAGCACCCGGAGTGAGAATCCTCGCGCCGTATCGGTCCAGGCCGATGGGGTCCGCGTGTCGGTGGCCGCCGATCGTCTGGTCGCGCTCTCGCGCAACGTCCTCCGTGCGCTCAAGGTGCCGCGCGCCATGATCAGCGTGACGTTCGTGTCGGCGCACGTCAGTGCGACGCTCAATCGACGACACCTCGGTCATCGCGGACCCACCGATGTGATTACTTTCGCGTTGGGAGCGGACCCGGTGGGAGCCGTCCTCGCGGATATCTACATCTGTCCGGACGTCGCGCGCCGGCAGGCGAAGGCCTTCGGGGTTGGGGTGCGTGAGGAGACGGCACGTCTCGTCGTACACGGGATGTTGCACGCCTGTGGATGGGAGCATCCCGCGGGGGACGAGCGTATGACGTCGCCGATGTGGCGACGCCAGGAGCAACTGCTGCAGCGCTTCTGGATAACGCCGACCCGCACCGCATGAGTGCAGTTGCATGGGGGCTGGCGGCCGGTGGCGCCGTCGTGGCGGCCCTCGCCGCCGTCGCAGATGGAGCGCTGCTCTCCGAGCCGCCCCTTCCGTCGGT
>CAMBRJ010000320.1 GCA_945870175.1 Gemmatimonas phototrophica | reverse complement strand
GAGCATGCGCTTGCCGGGCTGAATCGCATTCGCCTCGCCTTGCACCAGACCGTACATGTTGGCGGTACCTGGCTGCACGGCGAAGTCGTCCATCTCGTCGTTCAGCATGAACCCGGCGCCGCGCACCCATACGCCGGAGCCCCAGGAGTTATTCAGCGTGGTCGTGGTGGAGACGGCATTGCCCTTCGCATCGACGACCGCGTAATGCGTGGTGTGTTCCGGCTCGCGTATCGGCTGCTGCATCATGGGCTCGAGCGCGTTCGTGCGTGTCGCACGCGCGTCGTCGATCGTGGCGGCCAGCGTCTTGGCGTAGGCTTTGCTCGTGAGTTGCGCCATCGGCACGTTCACAAAGGCCGGGTCGCCGAGCTTGCTGTTGCGATCGATGAACGCCCGTTGGAATGCGCTGCCGACGAGGTGGAACCAGCGCGTGCTGCCGTACGCCGGCATGGTGCTGTACTGCTCGAGAATGTTGAGCGCTTCCGTCATCGTGACGCCGCCCGACGACGAGGGCGGCATCGCCAGCAGGCTATAGCCGCGATACGTACTCGCGATCGCTGTGCGTGGCACTGGTGCGTAGGCTTTGAGATCGGCGCGCGTGATCACACCACCACCGCGCTGCTGCTCGGCGACCAGCGAGTCGGCAATCCAGCCCTCGTAAAATGCCTTGGCACCCTGGTCGGCGATGGCCTGCAGCGTGCGCGCGAGATCGGGCTGCACCAACCGTGCACCGGCGGGGAGCGCCGTGCCGTTCGGGAAGTATGGCGTGACCGGACTATTGCGAGAGACCGTGATCGCGGCGCGTGACATGGACCCCGCCAGCGCGGTATCGATCACGAAGCCTTCGCGTGCGAGCGTGATGGCCGGTTGCATGACGCGGGACAGCGGCATGGTGCCGTATTTCTCGAGCAGCAGATTCAGTCCAGCGACGGCGCCGGGGACGCCACTGGCGAGATGTCCTTCGATACTACGGTCCGTGACCTTGCCGTTCGCATCGACGTACATGTTGCGGGTCGCGGCCAGGGGTGCCACTTCGCGATAGTCGATGGCCGCCGTGCGTCCGTCGGCCATGTGCACGATGGAGTACCCGCCGCCGCCGATGTTGCCGGCTTCCGGCCACGCGACGGCCAAGGCGAAGCCGAGGGCGACGGCCGCATCGACGGCATTGCCACCGGCCTTCATGATCTCGGCCGCCGCGGCACTCGCCTCGGGGCTGTTGCTGACCGCCATGGCGTGCGAGGCGAACGTGGATACCGCGCCCGCTGGCAGGCGCCATCCGCCTGGAAACTGCGCGGCCTCGCGCGCGGGCTCGGCGCTGGTGTCGGTGGCGGGTGTCGTGCCCTGGGCGCAGGCAGTGAGCAGCGCGAACACCAGCGGCAACGTGCGTGCGTTCGAAACAGTCATAACCGGTCGGCGTGAATCGTGGAGTGACGTGGAGTGACGTGGAGCGACGGCGCGTGCGCGCGACGTTAGCGGTGCGAGCCGAACCCGAAGCGCAGCGACGCGCGTGTGGTGCGAGCCCGCCAGGTGCGACCCGTGCCGTCGGGGAGATCGGACTTGGCGTGCCAGCCCATGCCGAACTCCTGAACGAGCGCGAGGTGCAGATTGCTGGAGAGCCCGTAGCCGAACCCGGCCCCGAGCGTGCCGGAAAGGTCGTACTGCCCCTTCGTCGGACCGAGGGGGACGCCAAGGACGCCAGCGCTGTCGGCACGTACGCGCAGGTCACGGAAGCCGGTGACACCACCGGCCGCTTCGAAGAGCGTGTGGAAGCCGCTCGTGCCCCCACTGCGGAACTGTCCCATGAGCGTCCACAGCTGTGTTTGCGCGTCGCATCCGGTGGCGCATCGCTGCGGCAGCTCGGGCGACGTGGGCGGCTTGGCCGCGGTGTAGGTCATCGGCGACAGCGAGAGGTCGACCACGCCGTATCCGGCGGAGAGGCCGATCGTGGTGGCCTCGTCGAGCGCCTTCTCAAGCGTGCCGCGCATCTGCCAGAGCGGATCGCTGCCGAACTTCCACGTGGAACGCGTGGCCCCGTCACTGATGTCGTTGAGGATCACGGCGGCCGCGCCGCCGGAGAACCACCAGCCCGCGTCGGGCGCGCGGGCCGCTGGCCGCCCGCGAATCTGCGCGGCGAGCGTCGTCGAGCAGAGACACGTGGCGATCGTGGCGATGGCGGCGATCGCGGCGACGCGCCGCGCGCGTGTGATACGCTGCCGACCATCGGGTTGCAATTCGCGCATGGCGACTCCTAAGTTTGACGAGAGCGACGCAGGCGAGCCCTCGCCGTCGCTCGTGCTGCCAATTCCTGCGGCGGCATTCACTGGAAGATACCCCGCGCCGCGAGCACACGACAGCCGATCGCGCGGTGTTCCCCGAACCCGCTCCCGTGCCTGCACCGACACACGATTCACGTGTCACGGAACGTCGCAATCCGCGCACCGTAGACATCGACCTCGCGTCGCCGCTCGCCATCGTCGATCTCATCAACGCCGAGGATCAGGGTGTGGCCGATGCGGTGGCCACGCAGCGGGAGCCGATTGCGGCGTCGATTGCGCTGATCGAAGCGGCGTTCCGGAGTGGTCGCCGACTGCTGTATGTCGGCGCCGGTACGTCGGGCCGGCTCGGCGTCCTCGACGCCAGCGAGTGTCCACCGACGTTCGGTACCGACCCCGCGATGGTGGTCGGCATTATCGCCGGCGGTGATCACGCGCTGCGCACTCCGATCGAAGGGGCGGAAGACGATCCGGTCGCCGGCGCGGCCGTGATGGATGCGCACGCCGTGCAGGCCGGCGATGTGGTGTGTGGCATCGCGGCGTCGGGCACGACCCCGTTCGTCCGTGGTGCGCTCACGCGTGCGCGCGCGCTTGGCGCCCGGACCTTGCTGATCGCGTGTACGGAACCACCCGATGCGATGCGGGCGGTGGCCGACATCTGCATGCTACCGGTGGTCGGACCAGAAGCGCTGACGGGATCGACGCGACTCAAGGCGGGGACCGCAACCAAGCTCGTGTGCAATCTGCTCACGACCGGTGCGATGATCCGCGTGGGCAAGAGCTACGGCAACTTGATGGTCGATCTGCGCGCGACGAACGAGAAGCTGCAGGATCGCGCCGAACGCATCGTCATGGAGGTCACCGAGCTGTCGCGTGACGCGGCGCGGGCCTTGCTGGCGCGGGCCGATGGCCGCGTGAAGCTGGCGGTGGTGATGCATGCCTTGCACCTCGATGCCGAGACGGCGCGGCGGCGTTTGGAGGAAGGGCAGGGTGTGGTGCGACGCGTCGTGCCGAATGCACCGCCGCCGGTCGTGTGATGACGGGCGAGCGACTCGAGGACCAGGGGCGTATTCTCGTTGGGCTGATGTCGGGCACGTCCCTCGACGGCATCAGTGCAGCGGTGGCCCGCTTTCATAACTTGGCGAACGGTCGTGTGCACTGCGACCTGATGGGGTTCACGCATCGCGCGTATCACGGTGAGGAGCGCGCACGGCTCGAGCAGGCGATGCAGCAGGGTACCGCGCGCGAGTACTGTCGCGTGCACGCCGACGTCGGCGACTGGATGGCCGATGCCGCACTCGCCGCGATGGCCGATGCCGGAGTGACGGCGCGCGATGTCGCGGCGGTCGCCTCGCACGGACAGACCCTGTGGCACGAACCCGGGCACAGCACGTGGCAGGTGGGCGACGCGGCGCGCATCGCCGAGCGCACTGGGTGCGATGTGGTGTCCGATTTTCGTTCGCGCGACGTGGCGGCCGGCGGACAGGGGGCCCCGTTGGTGACCATCGCCGACTGCATGTTGTTCGCGCACGATACGCACTGGCGCGCACTGCAGAATATCGGCGGTATTGGCAACGTCACGGTGGTTCCGCCCGCGCATACGCACGATCGTGGCGGCATGCAGTCGGTGCGCGCCTTCGATACCGGTCCCGGTGTCGTGATCATCGATGGGGTAGTGCGGGCGCTTTATGAGGGCCGGCCATACGACCGCGATGGCCTGATCGCCGCCAGTGGTCGGGTGCTCGAGTCCGTCGTGCAGGAGGCGCTGCGGCATCCGTACTTTGCGGACGCGCCGCCCAAGAGCACGGGACGCGAGCTCTTTTCGCGCGCGTATATCGCGCAGTTCATCGGCGATTGCGAGGCGTTGGGGGCAGCACCGGCCGATATCGTCGCGACCGCGACGGCGTTGACGGCGCGCTCGCTGGCCGACCAGTATCGCCGATTCATCCCCGAGCCCGTGCACGACGT
>CAMBRJ010000319.1 GCA_945870175.1 Gemmatimonas phototrophica | reverse complement strand
GTGATCATGAAGATGATCATCAACAGCATCATCACGTCGATCAGCGACACCACATTGATCTCGGCGTTCACCCCAGCGCGCTCCCGACGGCGGCCGCGGCGCATCCTCAGATCCGCCCTTCGCGCACCATCAGTGCGATCAGCTCCGATCCGAATCGTTCGAGCGCGTCATCGAAGCGATTCAGGCGCGAGGCAAACACGTTGTACGCGAAGGCCGCCGGAATCGCGACGGCCAGCGCCGCCGCCGTCGCCATCAGCGCCGTGCCGATGCCGGGCGCCACGGCCTGAATGTTTCCCGATCCCTTTTGCCCAATGCCGACGAACGCCTCGATCACGCCAAGCACGGTGCCGAAGAGACCGATCAACGGACTCACGCTGCCAACGGTCGCGAGCCACGGGATGTAGTGGCCAAGATCTTCGCGCGCCTTCGATCCCTCAGCGTCGAGCACCAGTCGCAACGCCTCGACCTGTGAGCCCGAAAGTCGCGCCGTGCGATCAATTGTGGCGCCGAGCGCCGGCTTGGTGTCATTGAGAAACGACACCGCGCGCGCGAAGACCGCGGTGAACGCATTCGGCTTGGCCCGCTGCGCGCACAGCATGGCGTCGTCCATGCCACGCGCGCGCTCGAAGTCAGCGACGAACGCGCGGCCATTGGTCTCGGCCATCGTGAAGCCGCGCCACTTGGAGAACATGATCGCCCATGAAACCAGTGACAGCACGACCAACAGCGCCAGCACACTCTTCGTGACGGGATCGCTGTTGATCAGCATGCCGAGCATCGACGATGGCAACGCGTCTTTTTCACCTGCCAATTGCAGCGCCGCGAACAGTCCGACCACCGCCGTCACGTGCGACGCTCCAAGCGCGCGCGACGATCAGCGAAGAATCGGAACGTGTGCTCCAATCCTTCCCGAAGCGTGACGGTCGGCGTCCAACCCAACACCGCCTGCGCCTTCGTCGTATCGAGCGCCGAGCGCGCCAGCTCGCCCGCGCGGGCCGGCGCGTAGTCAATCGGCGAGTGTGCCGACGATACCGATCGCAGCGTTTCCGCGAGCGTGTTCACCGATGTCTCGATCGACGTGCCGATGTTGAACGCGCGAGCATCGAGACGGCCACGTGGCGGGAGATCGCCGGTCGCGGCGGCGAAATTCGCACCAGCGACGTCACCGGCGTACACGTAGTCGCGCGTCTGTGCACCATCGCCGAACACCGTCAGGGCTCGACCGTCCAGCAAGCGGTTACAGAAGATCGCAACGACGCCGGCTTCGCCATGCGGGTCCTGTCGTGGACCGTACACATTGCCATAGCGCAGCGCCACGTTGTCGAGACCATGCACACGTCCGTAATACGCGAGGTAGTACTCGATCGACAGCTTGGCGATGCCGTAGGGCGCTTCCGGATCTTTGCTGTTCGATTCGGCACTCGGCGGCGGATCGAAATCCCCGTACAGTGCGCCACCGGTCGATGAAAGGATAGTGCGCGTGGGGTGGCCTCCCGCGCGAACGGCTTCCATCAAATTGAGCGTGCCGAGGATATTGCGCGTCGCGTCGTACACGGGATCCAGGACGCTGCGGCGCACATCGATCTGCGCGGCGAGGTGGCACATCACGTCGAACTTGCCGTCGCGAATCAGCGTGGCGGCCTCGGGGGTCGTGATGTCTCCGCGGACAAAGCGCGCCGACGACGGAATGTTTTCTTCGCGTCCGCTCGACAGGTCGTCGAGTATGGTGACGTCCCACCCTTCGGCCAGAAATCTGTCCGCGACATGGGATCCGATAAATCCTGCCCCTCCCGTCACCACGACCGTCTGTGCCATACCGTTCGCTTCCTCGACCCAATGGGGAAATCCGCTGTCGCCCTCGTCTCGTCAGGGCCGTGCCTGAGACGAATTATCCCCCAATGTACACACGCGCCGACGCCCATGGGGGCCTCGGCGCGTGCGAGTGATCGATCGTGCTCCGCGCGACGCGACGCAGGTCACGTCGTGCGTGAGCACCGCATCCCGGCGATCAGGGCGCTTTGGCGACGCGGCGGGCCGACAGCCCGACGGCGATGTCCGACTGATACTGGCGTGTGATCACTGCCGAACTCCCGGCCACTTCGCTCCGCACCACGCGCACTGTCGCGACCAGCGACTCCTGCGCGGGCTGCTCAGCGGTGCCGCTGCGGTACAGCCCAAACTCGTCGCCGGCCTTCACGCCCTGCGTGGAGCCAGCGGCCAGCATCAGGAAGCTTTGCAGCGTAGGCTGCAGCTCATGCGGGTCGATCCAACGGACGCTGGTCTTCACGTCCGGTGCCTCAATTCTTTGCGCGGTCAGCCAGGGGGCCGACGCTCCAGTGGCCGGCAGAAGGCGCTGCCCCTGCTCAACGCGGCCCGACTGGCGCGTCAGCACGGCCACAACCGGTTTCCCGGCCTCAACCCGTACGATTTCAACGATGCCGGCCGGGATGGCGATCAGTGTCTGCTTGTCCGCGGCCGCGGGCGTCGTGACGGCCACAAACCGCTGTCCAACGGAGTACGTCACCCCAGCGGCCGGGCGCACTTCGATCTGATCCGTCACGATCGCGCGCTGTGGATACCCGCTTTCGGTGGTCTCCGGGGAACCGACACGCCTGATGATCGATCCGGCCTTCAGCAGATCTGACGGCAACACCATGAACGGTGCGGCGTCGAATTCGGCCTGTCGCGGCGCGGGCGCGTTCGGCCGAAGCACGGCGCGTGTACGACGCTCCGCTTCCGCGGCATCAGGCAAGTCGCGATGAAAGACCGTCTCCACTTCGCTGGTCTTTCGTGAGGCTTCCTGGGCTTCCACATCGACCAGACCGATCCGCGTCCCTTGGCGGGCCGTCATCAGCTCGCTCGAATGCTGCGGCTGAAAGTTCACCCGCGACGTATCGGGCTCCGGCGACGGCTTCGCGACGGCGTCGGCCGAGGCCACCGCGGCGGCCTTCGCGGGCAGCCGGCCCTTGCCGGTCGAGGTGCCAGCGGCCGCGTTGGACTTGCCGACCGTCTGCGCTGAGAGCGATCCAGCGAGACGCGCGGGAGCCGGCACCGGCAAGGTGCCCTCGCCAGCCTTGGCAAGGGCGACGCTCGGCACCGTGGAGTCGGCCGGGGCTGCCGCCATCGCGGCTGCCTTCGCCCGACGAACCACGGGTGAAACGGGCACAGTCAACTTCATGCCGACCTGCAGTGGCGCGGGTCCCGTGATCGCAAGGCGATTGCGACGCGCGAGGGTCGGCCACTGGTGCCCATCGCCGAAATACCGCGCCGCGATGCCCCAGAGCGTCTCGCCGGCACGGACCATATGCGTCGTGGTCGCAGAGTCTTTGACCTGATCGACGGTCGTATCGGAAACCGAGACGATACGACCGTCGGCCTCCTGACCATGCACGACGGCGGGACGCCAGACGAGCAGAAGAGCGAGCGTCGACAGCAGTGCTACCAACATGCGATAGACCGGAAAATGCACCCGGTTGGATTCGACGGCAGTAGACGACTGCGGCTGGTTTGCAGCGCGCATCAGCGAGCCTCACAGTGGAAGACTACGCGCCCCCGCCCGGGGCGCTGGAGGGCCCTCGACTCGCACGCATGACTGCATGCGAGGTGCCCATACCGCAGACGCCTGCGACGGACGCGGGTAACGGACAGCGCATCACGGCACGGGTCGACATCATCACATTTACCGCCGTCGGGAGTTCCCGACGGCGGGCCTCATGAATTTCCGTGCGATTAGAACGGCAGATCGTCGTCTTGGTCTTCCAGCGCGCCCGGGAAATCCCCGAACTCTTCCTTCCCGGCCGACGGCGCGGCCGCGGCCTTCGGACCCGCCGGCGGCGCCGAGCGACGCGGTGCGCTGTCCATGTCATCACCGCCGCCGCCTCCGGCACGACCACCGAGGAGCATCAGCTCCTTGACCTTGATCTCCGTGGTGTAGCGCGTCTGACCATCCTTGTCCTGCCACTGGCGATACTCGATCTCGCCTTCGACATAGATCTTCTCGCCCTTCTTCACGTACTTCTCCACGACGTCGGCCAGTCCCGAGCCCCGGGCGCTGTTCCAGACGACGCAGCGATGCCACTCCGTCTTCTCCTGTTTCGCGCCGGCCTGGTCCGTCCAGTTGCGGCTCGTGGCGAGCGAGAACTGCGCCACGCGCGTTCCGGTGCCGATCGTGCGGATTTCGGGATCTGACCCGACGTTGCCAATCAAAACGGCCTTGTTCAGGCTGCGACTCATGGTGCCTCCTCGGAGTGCGATGGTA
>CAMBRJ010000318.1 GCA_945870175.1 Gemmatimonas phototrophica | reverse complement strand
ACCACCGGAGGTGACGCGGGACCTGGTTGGCGCACCTTCCTCTGCTCAGGTACGTTGTCCCGGTCCTACTGTTAAGACACCTGAACGAGCCGGCAGCGATGCCGCGGAGTCTCCAATGTCTACGTCGGAAGAGGCGCTCGCGATTCGCCGGCGCGCCCGTCGCGGCCTGCCGGTGGTGCTGTCCGCCGCCGCGCTGTTGGTCGGCGTATCGGGATGCGCGAGTACCTCCGCCAGCAGCAGCGGAGATTTCGGTGGCAGCCGCGTGCAGACCGCGGTCATTCAGAACGCGCAGGGGGCCGCCCGGGGGCTCAACATGGTGTCGACGACCGAGGTGAACAGCGCCCTGATCAACGCGCCGGTCGAGAAAGCGTGGGCCGCCTTGCAGGAGGCCTACACCACCCTGAGCATTCCCGTGACCGAGTTGAACCAGCAGTCGCGGACGATCGGGAACAACGCGTATCGCGTCCGTCGACGGATCGGCGATGTGCCGACGATGCGCGCGCTGGACTGCGGCGGGGACTCCGGGATGCCGAATGCGGAGACCTACCAGCTCCTGCTGACGGTCAAGTCGCGCATCATCCCCAGCGACGCTGGGGGTAGCGTCGTCCAGACCACCCTCGAGGGCACGGGGAGGAGCGCCACCACGGCTGCCGGCAGCGATGTGCGCTGCTCATCGATGGGCGCCCTCGAAAAGAAGATCGCCGACCTCGTGAAAGCCAACGTCGCCGCCAAGTAGGCCACTTGGCTGGCGGGACCCAGTTGACCCACCCGCCGACCCGGACTAAGCTTAGGGTTCTGTTCCGTGCCGCCGCAGCCTCCAGCACTCCTGGCCGCGGCGATCCACGTAGATGTCGGAGTTCGAACACCCGGCCGGCTAGGCCGTCCGGGCAACCATCCTAGAATGCCTACGATCAATCAGCTGGTCCGCCGCGCCCGTAAGGACGTGGTGGAGAAGTCCAAGGCGCCCGCGCTCAAGAGCAATCCGTTCAAGCGTGGCGTGTGCACTCGCGTCTATACCACGACGCCCAAGAAGCCCAACTCGGCGCTGCGCAAGGTTGCGCGTGTTCGTCTCACGAACCAGCTCGAGGTGACGGCCTACATCCCCGGCGAAGGACACAACCTGCAGGAGCACTCGATCGTGCTCGTGCGTGGTGGTCGTGTGAAGGACCTTCCCGGCGTGCGTTACCACATCGTTCGCGGTACGCTTGACGCATCGGGCGTCAACGGCCGTAACCAGAGCCGTTCGAAGTACGGCACCAAGCGTCCCAAGAAGGGCGCCGCGGCTGCTGCAGCCGCCAAGGGAGGTAAGAAGAAGTGAGTCGCCGCAAAAGCGCCGTAAAGCGCACCATCCTTCCTGACGCTCGCTACGACAGCCAGACCGTCTCGAAGTTCATCAACAACCTGATGATTCAGGGCAAGAAGTCCACCGCCGAAGGCATCTTCTACGGCGCCATGGACATCGTGGAAGCCAAGACCAGCCAGCCGGGTGTAGGCGTGTTCAAGCAGGCGTTGAACAACCTCAAGCCCGTGGTCGAAGTCAAGAGCCGCCGCGTCGGTGGTGCCACGTACCAGGTGCCGGTCGAGGTCCGTCAGGATCGCCGGTCCGCCCTCGCCATGCGTTGGCTCATCGGGTATTCGCGCGACCGTAACGAGAAGTCGATGGCCGAGAAGTTGGCCGCCGAAGTGCTCGCGGCGAGCCGTGGCGAAGGCAATGCGATCAAGAAGAAAGAAGACACGCACCGCATGGCCGAAGCCAATAAGGCGTTCGCGCACTATCGCTGGTAGCGGTCGGCCGCGCGCCGTGGGACAACGGTCGGGTCACACAGCCGGCACGAGTATTTCAACTGCCTCGGGATATCCCGAGGCAGTTGTCGTTTCAGTGCTGGCATCATCACAGATTCGGCCGCGATGTTTTGCGGACGGCATGAAACGTTGCTCGCCGGTCGCGGGCGCGTCACCTTAATGAGGTGCGCTGCCTTGCTGCTGAGGTCGCGAAACGGCAAACCCGACGGAAGTCGGGGACGCAAAGCTCCGGGGCTTACACGTGGTCCGCCACGTCAGCCGGCCGTGCTACCGAACGAACCCGCTCGCGGAGTAGCCGTGGTAGATCGTGCGCTGTCGCACCCTAAACGCGTGGCCCTGTGCGGCGCCATGCTGTTGCTCGCATCCTGCCGATCGGCGAACCCGACCACGGCGCTGGATCCGAATCGCGGCAATCCGGTCTCCCTCGAGGCGATGGTATCCGGGCGGTCCGTGCCGAACGACGCGGCGTCCCCGCTGGCGGTACTCCGCTACGCCAATCGCCTCCCCCGGATCGACTTCCCGACGGCCCGCACGGAGTGCCTGACGGAAGGCGAAGACTTCGGGTCGTGGACTGTGCGCTTCGACGGATACGGCTGTGTCGCCGTGGACGGCGAAGGACGGCGGGGTTCGCTCGAGATGGGCCCCAAGGCCGCGCAGAAGGAGTACATGACCCATGCGCCGATGGTGCTCGGCCCGCAGTACGGAAGCCGCCTGGTCATGCACACCCGCCTCGAGACGACCGCACAGCTGCGCAACGGCACGCCCAACCCATGGGAAGTCGGGTGGGTTATCTGGCAGTACACCGACGACGAGCGCTTTTACTACTTCATTCCGAAACCCAACGGGTGGGAACTCGGCAAGCGCGATCCGTCGTATCCGGGTGGTCAACGATTCCTTGGCTCGGGCTCGGAGCAGACCTTCCCGATTGGTCACCGCTACGACGTCACCATCGTTCAGGTCGACGACGCGATCGCCGTTTTCGTCGACGGCCGCGAAGTCGTTCGGCTCCGCGATCAGGAGAGCCCCTACCGGAAGGGGCGCATCGGCATTTATGCCGAGGATGCGACGGTGAAGGTGCACTCCGTCCGGGCGCTCTAGCGCACCGTGAGCGCCCGACGCGGACACTGTGCATGAGGCCGCCACAAAACTTGATTGAATAGTTGACCAACAAATGGAATGTCGTGCGTCGCGGATGGAGTATCTGAGCGCGGTGACCTTACCGGAGATTGTGACGTCTATCGCCACACGTCACACCGTTGGTATTGTCATGCATTCAACATTCTGCGAATCTGCCGACCCATATGGGTTCGCTCGATCCGACCTATCGGATTCGGTTCGCGGGTGATCCCTGTCCCCTGTTCCATTGTCGCTCTTTTGCGCATCTCCGGAGCCGTCGCGCCGTCGCATTCAGGCAACGAGAGTGGCCCTCGCGGTTGCTCTGATGTGTCTGGCGGGGGCGTCGGCTCGCGCTCAGGGTACCACTGCCGAGCGCTACACCGCTGCCCTGAATGTGGGCTACGCCGCGAAAGCTCGCGGTGACACTGCCGCCGCACGACTGAGTTTTGAGCAGGCGATCGCGGCCGACACGAGCCAAGCGTTGCCGCGCCTCGAGCTGGGGTATCTCGCGCTCGCGGGTGGTGACCGGACACGGGCCGCCGACTATCTGAAACAAGCGGTCGAGCGTGACGCCTCGCGCCCCGAAGTGCATCGGCAGCTTGGCTACGTGCTGATCAGTCTTCAGCGGACGCGCGAGGCCATCACCGCGTTCGAAGGCATCGCGAAGACGGCCCGTGGACTCACGCCGGTCGATCATCTGGCGCTTGGCTATCTGTATGACGATGTCGGTCGTGAGTCGAGCGCCCTCGCGGCGTTCAAGGCCGCGTCGCTCGCCGCCGACACCGTCGTCTCGATGCCGGCGCAACGGGCGTTGCGCGTGAAGCAGGGACCCGGCACCTCGTACTTCTCCGAAGGCTATCTCGCGCCGTTCTATCAGACGCGATTCAAGAACACCATCGCCACCGGTTTCACGCGCCTCGGCATCGAGAGCGGCAGTTCGTGGGGTCAGGCGGTGTACACGTCGCTGCGCGTGACGCGCGATTCAAAATCATCGGGCGGCCTGCAGTCGCGAGTGCTGAGCGACAACGCGGCCATGCTCGCCGGTGGCGTTCGAGTGCGCCCGGCGCGTGGTCCGATCTGGTTCTACGCCGAGGCGGGCGGTGCGCGATCGCTGCTCTCGGACTCGGAGAACACGTGGACGCGTGATATCCGTGCCGGTGCGTACGTGATTCTCGCCCACGAGCGGCAGCTTGGTGACGGATCGCACGTGCGCCTGCTGACTGACCTGTCGGGCGATGTCAGCTGGTACGAGCGTTTCGACAAGAACGTGATCGGCTATATGCAGCTGCGCGAAGGGTTCCGCGTCGGTTCGCTCGCCACCAAGGCGGTCGATTTCTTCG
>CAMBRJ010000317.1 GCA_945870175.1 Gemmatimonas phototrophica | reverse complement strand
ACATGTTCACATCGATGTTCGACGAGCCGTCAAGGGGATCGAACAGGAGCAGGTACTTGCCACGCGGTAGATGCGGGGGAATCTGATACGGGAGTTCGAGCTCTTCCGACACCATTCCGGCGAGATGGCCGCCCCACTCGGCGGCCCGCAGGAACAGGTCATTGGCGGCCAGATCGAGGGGTTGTTGCTCCTCGCCGTGGACATTGCGGGTGCGCCCCGTCGGTGTGTCCTCGGCGAGCACGCCGAGCGCCACGCGCTGGGAAATTGCCTTGCACGCCAGCGCAATGTCGGTGATCAGCGCATCGAAGTCGCCGGTGGCCGCCGGTGCCCGTCGGCGCTCTTCGATGATGAATTGGGCAAGGGTGGGACGTCCGTCGGTCAGCATGGTATTAGACTCTTCGGAGCTGCACATGCCGCGCTGTATCGCGCTGGCCAAGATTCCGCGTATTCTAGCACCGCGTGCTGCGGTGCGGAGGTGATCGACCCGATGGTGATTGCTGCCCTGATGGCGCTGATGGTCGCGCCACTCGTTGCTGATACGTCGCACTGTGAGGCAGCGGCGCGCTTTTTGCGCAACGAGCGGCACATGGTCGTCGAGGTCGAACTCGACACGATCGACGACTGGCGCACGCAGAAACGGGTTCCCGGATGCCGGATAACCGCGGCTGGCGGTACGGAGATTGGCGTGGGCCGGGAAGCGGTCCACTTTTACGAGCTGCTGCGTGCGGCGAAGTGGGTGCGTACTCCCGAGCCGCGCGATTCCCCGAACGAGGGATCGCTGCGCTTTCGTTGGGAGCAGGCCGACTGCCTGTTCAACATCAACGCCGAAGCGTTGCTGGGGACGGATGCCGAGCAGCGGGTGAACGACGCGCTACGCGTGCCGTCGGGGCAGACCCGCTACCAGATCTTTGTGATGTGCATGCCCGCCATGCCAGCGGCGCCGCGGTAGCTAGTGGTCCGCCGGCCACGCCACGGCACCCGAGTGCGTCACCGCGCCCTGATGCGCCGGGCCCACCAGCCGGGTGTACTTCTCTAACACCCCGCCGAGTCGCACCGGAACCGCCACCGGCAGCGCGGCCAACCGCGAGGCCAGTTCGGCGTCGCTCAGCTCCACCGCGATACGGCGCGCCTCAGGGCGTGCGTCGATCGAGATGATATCTCCGTCGCGGAGCAGGGCGATCGGGCCTCTATCGGCCGCTTCCGGCCCCGCATGGCCTATGCACAGGCCACGGGTGGCGCCGCTGAAGCGGCCGTCGGTGAGCAGGGCCACGTCGGCGCCCATGCCCTGACCGTAGATCAGCGCGGTAATGCCGAGCATTTCGCGCATCCCCGGGCCGCCTCGCGGGCCCTCGTTGCGGATCACGATCACGTCGCCGCGTTCGTAGCGCTGGTCGCGTACTGCTGCCTGCGCCTGCTCTTCCGATTCGAACACCCGCGCCGGGCCGCGATGCACCAGCGTGGCCAGTCCCGCCGTTTTCAGTAGCGCGCCGTCGGGGCAGAGGTTGCCGGTGAGCATGGTCACGCCGCCATCGGCCGAGCGCGCATTCGCCACCGTACGCACCACCTCACCATCGGGCAGCGCGGCGCCCTCGACTTCCTGGGCCAGCGTGCGCCCGGTGAACGTGAGGCAGTCGCCATGCAGCGCGCCCGCCTCGAGCAGTGCGCGCATCACGACGCCGGCGCCGCCCACGTGGTAGAGGTCGCGCGCGAGAAAGCGGCCGCCCGGCTGCAGGTCGGCAATGAGCGGCGTGCGTGCGAACACCGCCGCCACGTCATCCAGGTGGAAACGGATTCCCGCCTCATGCGCGATCGCCGGCAGGTGCAACGCGGCGTTGGTGGAGCCGCCGGTGGCCGACACCACCGCACACGCATTCTCGAGCGACTCGCGCGTCACGATGTCGCGCGGCAGCGGACCGTCACCCATGACGGCCCGCATCAGCGCGACGCCGGCCCGTCGCATGAGGGGCGCGCGTTCGCTGTACACCGCGGGAATCATGCTCGAGCCGATGGGGGCGAGCCCTAGCGCTTCCGATACCATGCCCATCGTATTCGCCGTGAACTGACCGGCGCACGATCCCGCCGTGGGCAGGCACGAATGCGTGATCTCGTGCAGATCGTCGGCTGTCGCTTCGTGGGCCAGCACCTTGCCGATCATCTCGTACGTTTCGCCGATGTTCGTGTCGCGTCCGCGGAAATGCCCTGGCAGCGCGGCGCCGCCGTGCACGAACACGCCGGGCACGTTGCAGCGCACGATGCCCATCATGAGGCCAGGCAGATTCTTGTCGCAGCCGCCGATCGCGAAGATGCCGTCCCACTGATGCCCGCGCGTGGACGCTTCCACACTGTCGGCGATGATCTCGCGCGATACGAGCGAAAAACGCATGCCGCTGTGCGCAATCGATAACCCATCCGACACCGACGCCACCGGACATTCGTGGGGCATGCCGCCGGCGGCATAGATGCCGGTTTTGGCGTGCAGCGCCTGATCGCGCAGCAGCATGTTGCATGGGCTCATCTCGCCGCCCGTGTGAAACACGCCGATGTGCGGACGCGCGATCTCGTCGTCGTCCTGGCCAAGCGCGTGCAGAAACGCCCGCGTCGGCGCGCGCAGCATCCCGTCGTGGATGTTGGCCGAGCGGAAGCGCTTGGTCACGACGCGCCGCCTTCGGCGTTGCCCGCTGCCGCGCGCTCGAGGAACAGCCGCACGATCCGCGATACATCAGGATCGATCCCGATGCCGTCAGCGCGGCTGGCTTCCAGCATCACCTCCGACGCGCGCGTAGCCATCGGCGCATAGGCCCCGCACTCGCCAGCCAGACGCACCACCTGATCGATGTCCTTGCGGAAGGTGGCCAGTCCGCCGATGCGCGGCGAGTCTACACCGGCCGCCATGCGCGATCCGAAAATCTGCAAGGGCAGCGAATCGGCGAAGCCACCAGCCAACGCACCCGGCAGCCGCGTGGCATCGATGCCGGATTGGCTCGCGAACGCCAGCATCTCGGCGATCGTGACGAGATTGCACGCCACGATCATCTGGTTGCAGCTCTTCGCCAGCTGACCGGCGCCGTGTCCGCCCATGTGCGTCACGCGCTGCGACAGTGCGTCGAACAGCGGCGCCGCGCGCGCAATGTCATCGGAGTCGCCACCGGCGAACACGATGAGCTTTCCCGCACGCGCCAGCGGCAAGCCACCCGACACCGGGGCGTCGATCCAGCGCGCGCCGCATGCGCTCGCTAACCGCTCCGCCATCTCGCGCGTGGCATCGGGGGCGATGCTCGACAAATCGATGACCAGCTGGCCCACGCGCAGCACGGCGTCGATGCCCTGCGCGCCGAACACGACCTCGTGCACCGCCGCCGTGTTCGTGAGGCACAAGCACACGATGTCGCACGACTCGGCCAGCGCCCGCGGCGACTCGGCCAACGACGCGCCGTCGAGCACCAGCGGGGCGGCCTTGTCGGGTGTGCGGTTCCACACCGTCACCGACAGCCCGCATTCGAGCAATCGCTGCACCATCGGTGTGCCGATGAGCCCCGTGCCGATGAACCCCACGCGAGGCCGTGCCGGTGAATCAGGCATAGAGATGCAGCCCGTTGTCCATGCGAATTACTTCGCCCGTGATGCCCGGGGCGCCGGCCACGAGGAAGTACGCCAGCCCCGCCACCTCGTTTACCTGTAGCAGCCGCGGGAGCGCCTGTGTGACCAGATACTTTTCTTCCACCGCTTTCAGTTTGTCGCCGTCGAGCACGCGACTGGGCAAGCCACCGCTCACGTAGCCCGGGGCGATCGCGTTCACGCGGATATCGGGCGCGAGGGCGCGGGCCAGGGACAGCGTGAGGGTGCTCACGGCGCCCTTCGACGCGGCGTATGCGACACTCGACCCCAGCCCGGCGGTGCCGGCGATGCTGGAGAGATTCACCACCGCGCCGCGCCCGGATTCGCGCAGCAGATCGCGACAGGCGCGGATCATGCGAAAGGTGCCGGTGAGATTCACGTCGTAGGTGCGCGCGAACTCACTGTCGGACAACGCCTCCAGATCGGCGTGCGGAATGAAGCGCGTGGTCCCGGCGCAGTTCACCAGCGCATCGGTGCGTCCGAAATGCGCGCGCATGGTCGAGGCCGCTGCACGGCAGCTGTCGTCGCTGGTGACGTTGAGCAGTACCACCTCGGCCTTCGCCCCGAGCGCCGTGCATTCGGCCGCCACCGCCTCGGCGGCGGGGCGGGTGTCGTCATCGAGCGAGCAGATGCCGACGTCCCAGCC
>CAMBRJ010000316.1 GCA_945870175.1 Gemmatimonas phototrophica | reverse complement strand
TGACCGACAGGTGGCGCTGGAAGGGCGCGAGGTCAACCAAAGCTGGGACGCGGTGTGGGAGGTGCGCACGCGCCGCTACGACGGGGGATGGATTGCCGAAATGCGCATTCCGTTCCGTGCGCTGCGCTTCGACAAGGCGGGTGGGCATGACTGGGGCATCAATTTCTCGCGGCACGTGCGTCGCAAGAATGAAGTGGACTTCTGGTCGCCGGTGCCCCGCGCCTTCAACCTCAATCGCATCTCACTCGCGGGCGATCTGACTGGGCTACAGACCGGCCAGTCGGGACGCGACCTACGCGTCAAGCCGTTCGTGGTGGCGAACACCGTCCGCGACCTTGGCACGACGGCGAAACCGCAGCCCTCGTTTGTGAAGCACGCGGAGGTTGGTGTCGACCTCAAGGCGGCCGTGACGCCGGGGCTCACCCTCGATGTCACGCTGAATCCCGACTTCGGGCAGGCCGAGGCCGATGAGCAGCAGGTGAACCTCACGCAGTTCTCGCAGTTCTTTCCGGAAAAGCGGGATTTCTTTCTCGAAAACTCCGGCGTGTTTTATGTGGGTGACGCCGCGCGCAACAACCGGGTGAACCCCACGCCAACGCCGGACGAAGACAATCTCCTCTTCTTCTCCCGGCGCATCGGGCTCAGTAACTCCGGCCTGCAGATCCCGATCGACGGCGGTGTGCGACTGACCGGCAAGCTAACCGAATCCACCCGCCTGGGATTGCTCTCCATCTCCGAGCGTGGCGACGATCTGAATCCACGCGCCAACTCGAGTGTGTTTCGCTTCCGGCAAAACCTCGGGCGCACCGGCAGCGATATCGGCGTGTTCGCCATGCAGCGTGTCAATCTGGGCGGCGCCGATACCGGCGTGCAGACGCGTCGTGCGGATTACGCCAATCGTGTGTACGGCGTCGACAACAACATCCGCCTGTTCGGCACGCTGGATTGGAACTCGTACGTGGTAAAGACGGAAACGCCCGGGATCACCTCGGGGGACTACGCGTGGCGCAGCACCGTCAACCGGGAAGGCAACTTCCTGCATGTGAAGGGTGGAGTGATGCAGCTCGGGGCGGGGTTCCAGAACGATCTGGGCTTCTATCGTCGCACCGACATGCGGAAGTACCTGCTGGATACCGGCATTCGTCCGCGGTCGGCGTGGCTGCGGGCACACGGGATCCGCGAATTGCACCCGCATATCACGTGGGATTATCAGGAGGACCTGCAAGGCCGGATCGTGGCCAAGAAGCTGCACTCAGGGCAGTCCTGGTTCTTCAACAACGGCGCGGTCTTTGAGGTCGCGGTGAATCCGACGTTCAATCGTCTCGATATGCCATTCCGACCCAATCGCAAGATGGCCGCGCCGCTGGCGGCCGGCGGCTACTCGTGGACCGAGTGGTCCCTCTATGGCGTCACCGACCAGAGTCGGCCGGTGTCGGCCACGGTCCGCTATCTGTTCGGCGGCCTGTACAACGGCACGCAGCGTACCATCAACGGCGCCATGACGCTCCGCGCCAACTACAAGCTGCGGGCCACGGTGGGGGTGCAGCGCACGGCGGCGACGTTGACGCAGCCGAATCTCGCGTTCGTCAACAACGTGGTCACCGCCCGGGTGAACTACTCGTTCACGACCAACATGTTCATCGACGCCCTGTCGCAGTACGATGAAACGACGAAGCAGTTCAACGCGAACGTGCGCTTCAACATTATCCACCATCCGTTGAGCGACTTGTTCATCGTGTACAATGATCAGCGCATTCTCACGCCGGATAGTCCGGTGGGGGGTCGCGCACTGATCGTGAAGTTCACGCAGATGCTGGCGTTCTGACGCCTCCCGCGCGTGTGCCTTGCGTCCCGAGCCCGGAATGGCCGCGATACTCGAGACGCCGGCGACTTCCAGCCTTACGGCGTCAGGTCCGCCCGGTAGGTGATGGCAAACTCTAGGAAGCGTGACACGTCGCGAATGGATGCCGTCCGAAACCGTATCGTGTGCGCATCCACGCGATCCACGCCCGGCAGGTACGACATCACCTCGGCCGGTGTGTAGCTCTTGTAGGAGAGGTCTAGCCGGAACGGCCCAGTGGCCGGCGTCGGCTTGAACTCTCTGAGTCGCAGCACGGCCGCTTTCGCCTTCGCACGAATGAGCGCCTGTGAGCCCTCGGGCGTCATCACCGCCGCCGCATGAAAGCTGATCGACCGCTTCACCACGGCGCCCTCCACGTTGCCCGTGAAGGCTTGCACTTCACCCACCGCCTGCTCGTCCCCAGAGACCATGACGACCGGTACGCCGAACGAGCCGGCGATGATGGCGTTGATGCTCGACTCCGACATCGGCTGGCCGTTGAGTGTGACCGCCGAGAACGTGGCGCTGGAAATCGTGTGGGCTCGTACGCCCTGCGTGTTGCTGGTGCCCGAGTGGTACCCGATGAACATGGCGGCGCTGAACGTCGAGTCGATCCCTTCCATCATCATGAGCGGACGCGGCGACCCGCGCACAATCGTGACGCCAGCCGGGAACCGGTCGATCAAGAGATTCTGCATGTTCCCATGCGCATCGGCGACGACGAACTCCGTGGCACCGGCCTCCCGTGCACCAGCAATGGCGGCCAGCGCCTCGGCGGTCATGTACTCGCGAAACTTGGCGTACTCGAAGCCCGATGGGCTGAGCTGCTCCGACGTGACGACACCGCCGATGCCCTCCATATCGACTGAGATGAACACTTTGATGGGACGCTGGGCCGCCATCGGCGATGCGGCGCCGGCCAGCAGCAGCACGGACAGCGCCACTTGGGTGATCGCAGTGAAACTCGGCACGAATGGTTCCGGGAAAAGTGTGTAATGGCGCCTCGCCGCCTCGGCGAACGGGCCCAACGTCGCTCGCAGGCACTCGCGCGTCAAGCGGTGACCTTCGTGCTCACGCGCCCGCGCTAGCGGTCGTTCCGATTCTCCAGGAGCTGCGGCGAACGCGGTTCGAGCAGACGCAGCGCGCCGCGGCGCAGCACATGGCGTGCGCTGTACTCACCGCGATCGAACCCCTGCAGGAAGCGCTGCTGCGCGGCGGGCTCCCACAACGCGATCATCGGCTCGACCTCGTGCGTCTCAGGGTTCCGATAGCTGATAGCGTCGACCGCAGCGTCTCGCGCATCGACCAGGCGCTGGAGATCCTGCGCTTCGAGCGAAGGATAGTCGCAGCCGATCACGAGCCACGCGCAGCCCGTCCCACGCGAGAACGCGGCATGCAATCCGCTGGCTGGTCCATGTGCCGGCACGAGGTCGAGCAGCGCACGGTCGCCGATCGCCCAATCGCTCGCTTGCTGTACGGTGCACGACCAGAACGGATCCGCACCGCAGGCTCGCAGCAGCTCAGCCGCGACACGCCATTGCGGCTCAACACCGTACACGATGGTGGCCTTGTCACGTCCCATTCGTGAACTCGCGCCGCCCGTGAGGACCAGCCCGCAGAGCGGCGCCGGCGAGTGCCCATGCGGTATGCGACCACGCGGCATGCCGGCGATCTCTACTTCAACTCGCGGATCTTGATGTTCCGCATCGAGAGTTCGCCGTTGTGATCGCCTTGAATGGCAATGAAGCCGATCCTCGCCATGCCCCAATCGGCGTACGGGGCGAACTTGAGCGGCGGCTTGCTGGGGTCGGCCGGATCGCCACGCAGTTTGAGCAGCCACTCCGGTGACCACAATTCATACTGCGCAATGAGCGTGCCGTTGAGCCAATGCTCGACGTGCGCACCCTTGGCGATGATGCGCGTGGAGTTCCACTCACCGGCGCGATGCACCACGCCGCGCTTGGAGGGATAGAAGCCGTACACCGCCGCCACCGACGTCATCACGTCGCGGCTGTCCGGCGTGAGCGAGTCCTCAGCCAGCTGATACTCCGGCGCGCTCCAGTAGACTTTCGTTTCCTTCTCCGTGCCGCGGTAGAAGATGCCCGAGTTGCCGCCGAGCGGTAGCTTCCAGTCGAGCGTCAGTTCAAAATCGCCGTACTGCTTACGCGTGACGATGTCGTTGGTGTTTCTCACTTTCGTCATCGTGCCGTCGATCGCCATCCATTCCGGCGGGAGGTCAGCCTGCTGGTAGCCGCGCCACGCGGCCAGCGACCTGCCGTCGAACAGCAGCGTCCAGCCGGCCTGCTTCTCGGCGGCCGTGAGCGTGTTCGCGGGCGTATTCGCGGGCGTCGTGGAGGGCGTGGACTGTGCGATCGAGACGGCACGCGTGAACATCACGAGCGCGGCAAGAGACAGCAGACGACG
>CAMBRJ010000315.1 GCA_945870175.1 Gemmatimonas phototrophica | reverse complement strand
CCTTGCCGCTAGCGAGCGTCGCCGCGGCCGTGCTGATCACGACGTCCTTGTCCACGGCGGCCGAGATGCGGCCGGTGAACGAGTACTGCCCGGGTTCGATGGCCGAGTAGAAGCCGCCTGATCCCACGCCGCCGGATGACACGCCGATGACGGCCTCGACACCTGTGGCGGACGTGATCGCGGTGACTTTACTGTCGTTGGCGTAGAAGTTCACCGCCGGCGCGTTCACGCCGAAGTTAAAGAACTTCACGCGCGCTCCCGGGAGCGTGCCCGTGATATCCTGTACGGCGTTCTTCTCACACGCGGTGAGCGCGACGGCGCACAGCAGCATCGCTATCGATCTGAATGTGTTCATCGCTGATTACGGTTGAGTGATCCAGAGAGGCTTCGTGTGGTAGTCGAGCGCCAGGCCACCAATGGCCTCCAAGCCCGCTCTGTTCCACACATACTCCGAGTTGAAGCGCGGGCGGATGCGCTGCACGATCTTGCCACCATTGTCGGGATACAGGGAGGTCGGCGGCGTGAAGCCGGGGAACACCTGCATGCCGCTGGCCGGATCGACATCCGTGTAGTTGTAGCGACGCATGTCCATCCAGATCTCGTTATGGCCCCATCCCCACTGCGCGATGTACTTCTGCGACATGATGCGCGTGAGGGACAGTCCAGCCGGCGACGTCGGAATGATCGCCGGGCTCGCCAGGAACGCCGACTTCTCAGCCGACGAGATCTGCGTGGGCGCCTGTCCGTTGTCGAGATTGCGCGCGTTCACGAAGTCGATGTGCGACGACACGCCGGCCGTGTACGCCGCCAACGCCGTCGCCATATCACCCATCTTGTACGCGGCCTCGGCCTTGATGAACTGCAGCTGCGAGTACGTCATCAGCGGCAGTCTCGCCTTGTCGTCGAAAATGTAACGGCCGGGGAGCGCGAGCCCACCAGTGCCGGCGTAGCCGTACACGTTGTTGGGCTGCTGGGCCGCGGTGAGGGCACCGAATCCAACCACGTTCACATCGAGACCCCGATACACCCCATCGGGTGACGGCGACAGGATACGACTCATGCGTGGATCGACCGCGCCGGCGAACTGCGTGCCGTTCATCAGCCCGACGACGAACTGCGTCTGGCGATACGCGTTGAAGTTGCCGCGCGTCCGTCCCCAGAAGTTGATGTCGTCGTTCTGCGTGCCCGGAAACTTCAGCAGTGCATCGTCGGCGCCACTGGCGAACGAAAGGTTCACCGCCGCGATGACGTCCGTCGGCTTGTACGAGGCCTTGCGGGAGTAATGATTGAGACTGAGCGCCTTCAATCCATACGCCAGCTTGAGCCACTTGGTGCGATCCCCGTTGTACATCTTGTCGGTGCGCGCCAAGTAGGTCTGGTCCACCGCGCCGTCGGTGCGCTGCAACAACACGATGGCTTCGTTCAGGAGCTTGAGAATCTCCTGGTAGGCGTACTCCTGCGAGTCGTAGTTGAAGATGAACTTCGACTGATCAATCGCTTCTTTCACGATGATTTCGCCGTGGAGGTCGGTGGTCACCTGCCAGCCCCACGCCTTGAGCACCTTGGCCACACCAAGGAGGTCCCAGCGCTCCTCGGCCTCGGCCAGCTTCGTCATGTCGACCAGGTTCTGCCCGAGCGACCAGTACACGTCGCGCCACTGCTGCGCGCCGTTGTCGCTTGAGGGGTCATAGCCCATACGATCCCAGGTGCTCAATACCGTTCCCGGTACGGTGAGCTGTTGGGTGTAGCGGGCCACGAACCGGCCATCAAATTGTGGTGACGTGACGACCCAGTGCAGCATCGGCGCGAGATACAGATTCGCCGAGACCGTCTGCGGGCCGTTCGGATTGTTGTTGACGTCGAGGAACTCGTTGCAGCTGGCTGATGTCAGCGCCATCGCGCCAACAGCCAAGATCTTGCGGAAAGTTTTCATGGTTTAGTACCCCATCTTGATGCCGAAGGCCAAACCGCGCGGCATCGGGAAGTTGCCGTAGTCGATGCCAACACCGGACGAGCCGCCGACCGCGGCGCTGTTGCCGTTGACGATCGGATCGAGGCCGGAGTAGTTCGTGAAGAGGAAGAGGTCTGTGCCCGTCACGTAGGCGCTGGCTTCACGCGCCTTGAAGTACTTGCCGGGCAGGGCCATGCGCACGGTCACGTCGCGCAGGCGTACCCAGTTGATGTCCTTCTCGATGAAGAGCTCTTCGCTGATACCGGTGTAGTACTGCGGCTGCACGGCCGGAATGACCACGATGGTGTTCTTCGTGGGATTCGCCGTGTTCTCCTTGCCGTCGCGCAGCACGCCGTCGAGCACGCGCGGCTGGTCGCGATCGAGCGTGCGGTTGCTGAGGCCGCGCGTGGTCAGGAAGTGCTCGGTGGCGTTGAAGACGTCGCCGCCCTTGCGGATGTCCACGAGGAAGCTGACCGAGAACTTCTTGTAGCGCAGCGTGTTCGTGAGGCCGATGGTGAAGTCCGGCTGCCGGTCGTAGCCACCGTCGATGAATGCCGTGGAGCGCAGCGGGAGCCCGGTGGTCGGATCGATGAGGATCTTCTTCGAGCCCGGGATTGTGTCACGGAGGTAGAACAGGCCGGTGAGCGACCGCGTGGACAACCCGGGTGCGACGCCGTTGCGCACGTTGCCATACAGCCATGTGTCGGACACGTACGACTCGGGCAGGGCATTGGGCAGCTTGAGCACCTTGCCGCGCGCGCGCTCGACGTTGGCGATCACGTCCCACGTGAGGTCGCGCGTCATCACGGGTGTGCCGCGGAGCGTGACTTCAAGACCCGTGTTCCGCGTAGACGCGCCATTCAGGTTGAACAGAATGAATCCGGTGGCGTAGCTCCCGCGGATGTCGTTCACGATCTGGTCGGTGGTCTCCTTGCGATACGTCGTGACATCGAGGCCGAGTCGATCGTTGAAGAAACCGAGCTCGGTGCCGACTTCGTACGACGATGCGAATTCGGGGCGCAGGTCGAGATTCGGACCCGTGAAGCCGTAGCCGTAGCCGCCGTTGGCCGTCGTCTTGAACTCGAGCGACGGGCGGAACGCGTATGGCCGCGCATCCTTGCCCACCTGCGCATAGCTCGCGCGGAGCTTGCCGCTCATGTACTTGCCGATCGTCGGGATGGCTTCAGAGAAGATGAAGCTCGTCTGGACGGAGGGATAGAAGAACGAGTTGCGCTCGACCGGGATCGTGGAGGTCCAGTCGTTCCGGCCCGTCACGGTGACGTACAGGTAGTCGCTGTAGTTCGCCGTCAGGCTGCTGAACAAGCTCATGAGACGGCGCTGATTCTTGATGGTGCGGTTGGTGCGGACGTTGGTGTTGTTCACCGACACGAAGTCCGGATCGAGAAAGTCGCGACCGAGCAGGCCACTGACCTCCGACCGGAACTCCGAGATCTGATTCCCCACGAGTCCGTTCACCGAGAACTTGTCGGTGATTTGAATGCGGTTGATGTTGAACAGCGTCTGCGCGTTCAGGTTACGCGTGACGTCGTTGGCCACATCGAGAATGCCGTTGTTGTTGTTCGCGACGCCGGCGCTTTCTGGGTGACGGAGAATCAGGTTCTCGTTGGTGTAGCTGTCGGACCCAACATTGGTCTTCAGGTAGCCCCAGCTGAACGGCGTGATCGTGAGGCCGAGGTTCGCGATCAAGCGGCCGTTGTGCGAGTTCACGCGATTCTTGTTGACGCTGAAGTACGGGTTGTCGGTTTCCGAGTTCGTGGCCAGCGCCGTAATGCGGCGGCGGTTACCGGCGGGCGTGAGGTAGTCGCTCGCCTTGTCGGTCTGCGGCCAGAGCAACAAGCCGATGAGCGGTCCGTTGTCGCCCTTGAGCGCCTGGTCGTTGTCGGCCTGCGCGTACTGCATGGACAGGTCGGTCTTGAGCCAGCTCGTGACCGTGGCGCCACCCGACCCCGTGAGGTTGATGCGGGTGTAGTCGGAGTTCGGAATCACGCTGCCCTGGGCGTTGTAGCCGAGGCCGACGCGATAGTTCACCTTCGCATCGGGCGAAGCGCCGCTGAAGGTCAGGTTGTGCTGCTGCGACACCGCCGACTGGAAGAACCCGTCGATGTTGTCATAGAACTGCGTGCCGGCGGTGTACGGATTGCCGAAGTACGAGAAGGAGCCAAGTACGCTGCCGGCCACCGACGTGGGGCCGTAGGTGCGCTGCGTTTCCGGACGCGCTCGCGTCTGATCCATGCGCACGCGGTTGCTGTACTCGAAGCCGCCCACGCCGGGCTTGCCGCGCTTCGTCGTGATCACGATCGCCCCGTTCGCCG
>CAMBRJ010000314.1 GCA_945870175.1 Gemmatimonas phototrophica | reverse complement strand
GTGCGTCGCATCGGCTTCGCCCCGTATCGGGGCCGAGTGGTGATCGAAGCGGGTATCGTGACCACGGCAGCGATCACGCTGGCGCAGATCCCTGTTCAGCTCACGGGCATGATGGTGCGTCCGCGCGAAGTGTGCACGAAGCCCGGTATGCCCGATCGTGCGCGCGATCCCGCCGTGTACGATGTCGTGGAGCTGCTACGAGAAAACGCCGACCAGTTCCGCCTGCTCACCTCGCAGTATCCGTTTCGCTATGCCACGCAGCGTGTGCTCGCGGCGCTCGCCGACAGCGCCGTTCTCGTGCAGGCGGTCGACACGCTGGTGGCCGAGAGCAAGTCGTTGGGGGGGTATCGTCCCGGCCGTGTCGTGCGAGACCGGCGCGGCTCCGGCGGACGCACCGAAACCACCATGGCGATTCCCGTGCTCTCGGATATCGCGGCCCCCTCGTTCATCGCCAACCATTGCTTTCACTTCGGCGGCATCGTGACCGAAGGCGCTGAAACGTGGGTACGGCTCGAGGTGCGCGCTGCCGACAAGCTGCGCTCCCCCGATGTGCACGGCACCTTCTTTCTCGACAGCGCCACGGCACAGCTTCGCCGCATGGAGCTCGAAATGAGTCGACCCGATCGTCTGCCTCGTCGGCTGCAGGGCATTCGTACGGTGGCCGTGGCCACCACCTTCCGGGAGATCACGCCGGGGCTGTCGCTGGTGGATCGGGTCTGCGCCATCAATTGGCAGAAGCCGTTTCAGGGACGCGGCCGGAGTCACCCGGTCGAACTGCAACAGCTCACCGCCTATCGGTTCGACGCGGCACCGCCCGATGCGCCGATCGTCAGCGCGTATGACACGCCGGCGTGGCGCCCACGCACGCAGGTGCCGCTCGGCCTGCTGTGGTGCGATGGGGTGGGTTCGACCAGCTGATCGCGGAGCATTCCCAGGCGCGCGGGTACGCCGGTGGACACGTTCGCGAGATTCGCGGGCATCCGCGGCATCGGCTATCGTCCACGGGAGCCCGAATCACGAGCCACCAAACGTAGGCCCCGCCGATCCCCGACTCGACCACCATGACCGATGCAGAATAGATCACTCACCGTGTTACCCGCGCGACCGTTCGCGCTGATGCTTTCCAGCGTCGTCCTGCTTGGCGCCTGCGCGCGCGCCGGCAGCGGCGTGGGCAGCGGCGTGGGCAGCGCGCCCGAGCCGGCCATGCAGCCGGTCATGCAGGCCCCGATACAAGTCGCACCGCCACCACCCGCCCGAGTGTCGTCCGACACGGCGCGGGCGGATTGGCAGCGCCTCGACTACGACACCGACCAGGTGATGGGCGTCGGTTCCGAGCGGGCGATTCGTGAGCTGCTGGCCTCGCGCCAGCCGCAGCGACGGGTCGTGGTGGCCGTGATCGACGGTGGCGTCGATACGGCGCATACGCGGCTGGCGCGCGCGATGTGGAAGAACCCGCGCGAAATGGCCAACAACGGCCGGGACGACGACGGCAACGGTGTGATCGACGACGTGTTCGGCTGGAACGCCCTCGCCACCGCCGATGGCACGCCCGTGCGCTACGACACCTTCGAGATCACGCGCCTGTACGCGGCCTGCCGCAATCAGCCCGCCGGTTCGCTCACGGAAAAGCCCAAGCCGGCCGAGTGCAACGATCTCGCCTCGGCGTATCGAGAGAAGGCGACGGAGGTGAAGTCGACGTTGCTGCAGGTGGAGAACATCGACGAGATCCTGCAGAGCATAGAGCGCACGCTTGGCACCGCCTTGCAAGGCGCGCCGATCACGCGCGCCTCGGTCACCGCGTTGCGCCCGACCTCGGCCAGCATGGATGAAGCGAAGCGGATGTGGCTGCGACTCGATGCCGACGGTCTGAATGCCACCGAGATCGCCAGTGCACGGGAGGCCTACGACTCGCAGGCCCGTTACGGAATCGACACGCTGTTCAATCCGCGCTCGCCCCAGCGCGTGGTCGGTACACGCGACGTAACCGGCCCCGATGCGATGCATGGCACACACGTGGCGGGCATCATCGGCGCGCTTCGAGGCGACGGTGCCGCCATGCAAGGCATCGCCCCGAATGTGGAGATCATGGCGGTGCGCGCGGTACCCGATGGCGACGAACGCGACGTGGACGTGGCGCGGGCGATCCGCTACGCAGTGGACAATGGCGCGCAGATCGTGAACATGAGCTTCGGCAAGGGCTTCTCACCGGCCAAGGCATCGGTGGATTCCGCGGTGCGCTATGCCGAAGCCAACGGTGTGCTGCTGGTGCATGCGGCCGGCAACGAAGGCGAAGACAACGACGACACGCCATCGTATCCCACGCCGGTGCTGAGCGGCGGGTCGCGAGCGACAAACTGGATCGAAGTGGGCGCGTCGAGCTGGAAGCCGTTGGCCGCGTTGCCGGCCGAGTTCTCCAACTATGGCCGCGCGCAGGTGGACCTGTTCGCGCCGGGGGTCGACATCCTGTCGACGGTGCCCGGCGGGGGCCTCAAGCGCGAGAGCGGCACCAGCATGGCGGCACCGGTGGTGTCGGGTGTGGCCGCGCTGTTAATGGCCTACTTCCCGGAGCTGTCGGCCATGCAGGTGCGCGATATCCTGCTGGAGTCGGTGCGCACGCTGCCCGATCTCGAGGTCCGGCGACCGGGCGATGGCGCGACGGTGAAGTTCGCCACCCTGTCGCGCACCGGCGGCGTGGTCGATGCCTACGCCGCCGTGAAGCTGGCCCTGCAGCGTGTGGCGCCGCGGCCGTAAGGCATTACGCGATACGCATTACGCATTGCGCGGCCGATCGGATACCGATCGGCCGCGTGCACATCAGCAGCTCTTGCACTTGTGATTGTTCTTGGCGCCCATCTTCTCCAATAGTTCGATGGTGTCGAGGAACGGCGGAATGCGCTGCACCGCGCCGTTCGCCATGTCCACCGTGGTCTGACCGGTGCGGGCCACCGCCATCACATCGGCGCCCTTGCTCACGAGATACGTGATCAACGCGTTGTCGCCGCGAGCGGCGGCGTGATGCAACGGCGTGTAGCCCTTGAAGTCGCGGGCGTTCACGTCGGCCTTGAGCTCTTCCACTAGGAACTTGACGGTGGGTACCCACGCATCAGGCGCGTGGCGATGCGCATTGGCCGCAAAGCCCTCGCCGTAGCCGGCGCCGCTGGCGGCATGAATCGCCAACACCCCGGGCCCGTTGTCGGGCACCGGCGGCAAACCCGACGGGTCCTTACCGGCGGCAACATCAGCATCGAGTTCTTCTGAGCCGGGCAAGCGACCGGCTGGCTTGATCGTGGCCACGCTCGGATCGGCGCCGTACTTGAGCAGCAGCTTCATCGCATCAAGGTCGGTTCCGTAGGCGGCGCGCCAAAACGGCGTGGCGCCGGCGGTGCTCACACTGAGTTGATCGAAGTTGTACGACATGTACCACAGGTGCTTCGTGAGCCGCACGTTCACGTCGGCGCCCGCCTTGATCAGCGCTTCCATTAGTTCGAGATACGACACGGTCGACTGATACTGCGCCACCGGCTGCGGGTAGGCCGCCTTGGGCGCCCACACCACGTTGATCACCGCGTACAACGGCGTGGCGTTCGCGGCGCTCGCGAGCTTCGGATCCCCCCCGCGATCAAGCAGCGTCTTGGCCAGGTCGAAGCGACCGTTGATCGTCGCCATCAGCAGCGGCGTGGTACTGTCGCCGGCGCTGGCATGGTTGACCTTCGCCCCCGCCATCAACAGCGCATTCACCGCCGCCGTCTGGCCATCACGAACGGCTAGGAGCAGCGCGGTGTTGCCACCCTTGCTGCCCACCAGATCGCCGTACGACGGGCCGCGCTGCCGGCGGTCGCCGGCCGTGGGCGTGATGCGCGTATCGGAGTTGCCGGTGGGAGCGGCCGACGATACCGCCGGGGCGACCGGGGTGACCGAAACAGGAGCGGCCGACGCCGCAGACGGCGGGGCCGCGCGCGGGGTTGTGCGCGGGGTCGCCGCGGAGGCCGCCGCGGGGGCGGTTCGCGCCGCACCCGGGGTCGCCGCCGTCGCGGCCGTCGCCGCCGACAACGCGTCGGCCGACTTCATCGCCGTCAGTCGCCGCGACCGCGTGACCAGAAACGCGCGATCCTTCTTTTCCTGCTCCGGAATGCTCTGCGTGCGCGTTTCCGCCTCGATGTCCGCGCCGCGATTGATCAGCGCCGCGATCGCCGATACGCGATTCGCCGCGGCGGCCCACATGAGCGGCGTCTGCGAAAACGCCGACTCACGCACGTTCACGCTCGCCCCCTTGTCGACCAGCGCAT
>CAMBRJ010000313.1 GCA_945870175.1 Gemmatimonas phototrophica | reverse complement strand
GTGCGTGGGCGGACTCGGCGCGATCGGCTATCTCGAAGCGTTGTCGCAGGTCGCGTACGGCGGCTTCGGCGCCACGAAAGCGAACATCGCGATCGGCCTGATGTCGGCGCTCATCGACAACATCCCGGTGATGTTCGCGGTGCTCTCCATGCAGCCGCCCATGGACGCGGGGCAATGGCTGTTGGTGACGCTCACCGCGGGTGTTGGCGGATCACTGCTGTCGATCGGCAGTGCGGCCGGCGTGGCACTGATGGGGCAAGCGCGCGGCACGTACACGTTCATGGCCCACCTGAAGTGGAGCTGGGCGATTGCGTTGGGCTACATCGCCAGCATCTGGGTGCACTTTCTGGTGAACGGCGCGCTGTTCACGGGTGTGGCGGTGCGCTAGGTCAGCGCAGCGGATTTTCGTAGCGCAGTCCGCGAAAGCGGGCGAAGTCACCATCGGCGCTGTGCAGCGTGGCGCCTCGTTCGATGCAGAGGGCGGCGAGATGCGCGTCGGTGGTGAGGTTGCCGCCGCGGCCCGCTTCGGCCAGCAGCGTGCGCACGACCGCCCAATGCCGAGCGCCAGGCTCCAGCACACTCACGACCGGCTGCGCGAACCAGTCATCCACATTCGCGAGCACGTCGACGAGCGCGAGCGGCGCGCGGAAGATCCGCGGGTTCGTGCTAATGCGTACGACGCCCATCACCGTGACCCAAGTGAGACCGACTGGCTCGTCGCCGTTGAGCAGCCTACGCCACCACTCACGCGCGCGCGTGCACTGCGGGCTGTCGCGGTTGAGCGTGTACACCAGCAGGTTGACGTCGGGGACGATCACGCCTCAGCGCCCCTCGTTCATTTTCCGAAGGATCTCTTCGTCCTCGAGATCGTCCGCAATCCACCTGGCTTTTACGAGGTCGTAGCCCTCGCGTACCGGGCCCATGCTGTACGAGCGCGGCTCGTAGTGCTTCGGGGCGACCGATGGGGCTTCGTCGAGCCCTCGCAGAATCACGCGATGCAGGAGCGCCTTGAACGGCACGCCTTCGCGGTGGGCAGTGTCACGGAGGCGCTGGAGGAGCGCGTCGTCGAGATCGATGGTCGTGCGCATACATGATGCTAACGCATCATCAAAATGATGTCAACGCATCACTGGTGCCAGCTCAACGGCCTGACCGCGCGACAGGCGGAGCCGAGCAGCCGCGTGCCCGTCGCGCACGGCGATTTCCACGAAGCCGCTCGATCCCACCAGGGCCACGAGTTCACCGGGCGCGGCCTCGCCATAGGTGCGCACCACGCGCACCTGGTGGCCGCCCACCTGTACGGCCACGCCGTCGCGGGCGGCCAGATTAGTGATCGCGTTGCCGAAGCGATCGATGGTGAGAATCTCGCCGTGCAGGGCGCCATCGGCGGCGCGTCGTGGCGGCGGCGTGCGCAGTCGCAGAGGCTGCGTAAACGGCTCGCCGATCATGTCGAGCGCCATGCCGCGGGCCAGCTGCGCCGCAGCCGGCGCAAACACATCACGCGCATGGAAAGTGGGCGACGCCTGCGCATCAACCGTGAGCGACACCACGCGCGCATCGAGCGCGAAGAGCGCCGGCGACAACACACCGTTATCGGGCCCCACGAGATACCGCCCTTCGCTGCATACCGCGATCGCCTCGCGCGACGTGCCGACGCCGGGATCGACGACCACGAGATGCACGGTTCCTACCGGAAAGCGACGCCAGTAGCGCGCGACCGTGAGGCGGGCGAAGGCCACATCCTGCGCCGGTACATCGTGCGTGAGATCGAGCAGCGGAACGCCGGGCGCCAGCGTGGTGAGGACGCCCTTCATTTCGGCGACGTAGCCGTCGGCGGTGCCGAAGTCGGTGAGTAACGTGATGGCGGGAGCGATCATGTCGTAACGTGCGCTACACCCGCACGCGACGCCACCGCCCACTGCCCCACAGCGCAGCCATGAGCAGCCCACGCGCCGCGGCCGTGAGCGCCAGCGTCCACCACAAGCCGCTGGTGCCCCACTGCGCCGCCGCCCACGCCCCGATCGGCAATCGCAACACCGTGATCGTGCTCGACCCAATCATCGGCCACAACGTCCATCCGGCCCCGCCCATCGCACTCTCCAGCACCACCTCGGCGCCCAGAAACAGCTGCGAAAACGCCGCAATGCGCAGATAGCGCGCCGCCTCAGCGATCACGGCCGGATCGGTGGAGAAGATGGCCGCAAAGTCTTCCGCGAAGAAAAATGACGCCCCCGCCATGATCGCGCCGACGACGCTTACGATACCGGTCGCCGTCCAGCCCGCACGTTCGGCACGATCGGGATCGTCGGCACCCATACTCTGCCCCACGATCGCGGCCACCGCCGCACCCATGCCCACCGACACCACATACACCACGCTCTCGATCCGAAAGCCGAGCCCGAGTGCGGCGAGGGCCGGGGTGCCGAACTGCGTGGTGATGCGCGTGAGCAGCACGTAGATCGCGCTAAACGCCACGCCCGTGAGCGCGGCCGGCGCACCGACGCGCGCAATGCTCGCAATCACATCCCAGCGCGGCTTCGCCCAGCGCAGCATGCTGCGACGTTGGAGGATGATCACGCCGACAATGCAGCCGAGGCCGCGCGGTACAAGCGTGGCGAGCGCGGCGCCGCGAATACCGAACGCGGGCACGGGACCGAAGCCGCGAATGAGGATCGGGTCGAGCACCAGCCCGAGCACGGTGGTGACCACGAGGATGTACAGCGGCGTGCGCGTGTCGCCTTTCGCACGGAAGGCGGCATCGACGGCGAAGAAGCCGAAGATGAGCGGCATGCCAATCAAATAGGTGCCGAGGTACTGTCGGCCGATGGCACTCACGCTGGCGCCGGTGTTCATCACGGCGAAGAGCCAGTGCAACAGAAACGGTGTGGCCAGCGCGATCGCGCCGCCCAGCAGCAACGCGAGCACAAACCCTTCACTGATCGTGCGCGCGGCTTCGGCTGGGCGACGTTCGCCATGTCGACGGGCGGCGATCGCATCGAGGCCGATGCTAACCATCTCGCCGATCGAGATCACGAGCCAGATCCAGAAGATCGAACTCGTGGCGGCGGCGAGGGCATCGGGGCCGAGCGTGCGTCCGATCCAGTACGTGTCCACGTTGTGAAACGTGGTCATGAGCAGATTGGCGACGACGGCCGGCAGCGCCACGCGGCGAATCGTGAGGGCTAGCGGCTCCCCGACGAGTGCGCCGCGTGGGGCATCGACTTCAGCTGCCGTAGATGCTGACAAGGCGCTCCACGACACGCTGGGCGATCGCTTCGAGTTCCTTCGCGGCGCGCGACGTCGGCTCAGCGTCCACAATCGGACGACCGGTGTCCCCGCCTTCCTGAATGCGCGGATCGAGCGGCACCTGTCCGATGAGTGGCAGGTTGCACATTTCGGCCAACCGCGCGCCACCGCCGGTGCCGAACACGGCAATCGGCTTACCCGTTTCTGGGTTCTCGAAGTACGACATGTTTTCCACAATGCCGAGTACGGGCACGGCGGTGCGCTCGAACATCTTGACGCCACGGAGCGCGTCACCGACCGACACCTGCTGCGGCGTGGTCACGATCACGGCGCCGTGCACCTGCGTGGCCTGCACGAGCGAAAGCTGCGCGTCACCGGTGCCCGGCGGCATGTCGACCAGGAAGTAGTCGAGCTGTCCCCACGCGACGTCCTTCAGGAACTGCGTGAGGATCTTCATCACGATCGGGCCACGCCAGATGGCCGGCTGTTCTTTTTCGATCAGGAAGCCGATCGACATAACCTTGATGCCATAGGCCTCGAGCGGGATGATCTTCTCATCGACCACCGACGGTGCCGCATCGACGCCGAGCATGAGCGGCAGGTTGGGGCCGTAGATGTCGGCGTCCATGATGCCGACGCGCTTACCCATCTTGGCCAGCGCCACGGCGATGTTCACGGCCACGGTGCTCTTGCCCACGCCGCCCTTGCCCGACGACACGGCAATGATGCGACCGAGCTGCGGATAGGCCACCGGCTCGGGGACCTTCGGCGGCGCCTTGGGGGCGGAATCCATGACGGGGAGGGCGCGTCCCATGCCGCCCGTGGCTGGTGCTTGCGGCTGATTCATGGCTGGCGGTGCGGAAGTCGGCGCGCGGCGCGCCGGCGTCGGTTCGGTTTGCGCGGGGTCGCGCACATCAACACGGACATCGGACACGCCCGAGAGCGACTCGATGGCCTGGCGGACGTCGCGCACGAGGGTGGCGTCGTCGTCGGCGGCGAGCAGGAGCGTGAGACGCACCTTGCCGTCGACCGTGGTGGCGATA
>CAMBRJ010000312.1 GCA_945870175.1 Gemmatimonas phototrophica | reverse complement strand
GTGTCCTCCGCCAGCGCCAGGAAACCCGCTGGAGACAGCAGACCGCGATCCGGATCGCGCCAACGAAGCAGCGCTTCGGCGGCGACGATGCGGTCGGCCACCACATCGAGTATCGGCTGATAGAAGACCTCGAACTCACCCTGCGAAAGCGCCGCCCGAAGTCGAGACTCCCGGCGGTGCGACACCGAGTCCGCGATCGCTAACGCGCCCGCCTCATCACCCCCGACGGCCGCCACTCCGGCCATCGGCGTGAGCATCCGGCCTCGGCGACGCTCGTATTTTTCGCGGTACATGTCCGCGTCGGCCGCATCCAGCATGTCCTGCGCCGTGGCACCATCGAGTGGCGACATGGCACTGCCGATACTCGCCTCAATGATGAGTGCCTCATCGCCATTGAGTTCGACTGCGGCTCGCAGCGATTCGAGAATGGTCTCCTTGACGTGCGACACATCCCGACGGCTGGTGACCTCCGGCAGCAGCACGACGAATTCGTCGCCACCAAGTCGGGCCACCGCGTCGGATCGACGGACGCAGGACAACAGTCTCGCCGACACAGCCTTGAGCAGCGCGTCGCCTGTCGCATGACCCATCGTGTCGTTGATCGCTTTGAAGCCATCCAGATCGACGAAGAGCAGACCAGTCTTGCGGTTGTAGCGTGCCCCAAACGCGAGCGCGCGATCGAGCTGATCCAGAAATAGCTCGCGATTCGCGAGGCCGGTGAGCGGATCGTGCGTGGCTCGATGGGCTGCCTCTAGGCGGGCGGCCTCCAGTGCGGCCAGTCGACGCTGCCGTTCAATCGCGAACCCGAGCATCCGCGCGAGCGCGTGGGCCGGCGTGTCGCTCTTGGCGAGGCACTCCTGCGCCCCCGCACGGAGCGCACGGATCGCGGTCGTATCGTCGAGCTCGCGCGTATACACCACAACCGGTACGGTCGGCGCCGCGCCCAGTACGCCAGCCAGCGTGGCAAGACCGCTCGAGTCCGGCACGCAAAGCTCGACCACGACCGCGTCGAACGCCGTCTCCATCAATTCGCGAATCGATTGCGCGAGTGATTGAACGACAGTCACATGTACGCGGTCGCCAAGCCGCTGCCGAAGTCCGGCCTCGGAACGACTCGCGTCGCGTTCGTCGCTGTCGAGCAAGAGAACGCGAAGGACGCCGTCGGTGCGTTCGCTGGTGTGAGGATCCATTACGACCTATTTGTTCCGGGAACTCGGTGGCTGCCGATATCTTCCGCTATACGATATTGCCGTTCTCAACCTTTGCTAGTCGTAGAAGAATTTGTGACGCGCCCGCTCCAAACCCTTCAACGTGCCGTTGGGAGAAGAACGCCTCGATCGCCTGCTTCCCATGGGCATGCGAACTCGTCTGTATCAGCGAATTGCGTGCCTCCTGCAATCGTTTCGCGTATGGCTCCATCGCTTGTCTACAAAGCGTTCCCGTTTTTGTAGAGACGGCGCACTCGCGCAAAAACATTCGCAGTCGGGTCGCCGCGAAAGTCAATGTGGTGTCCGACGCCGAACCCGAGGCCTGCGGGGTGGCAGGGCGTTTTGCGACGTGCGGCGCTCTTTCGGTCAGCTTGTCCGATGGGCGGCCTGGTCCTAGCTTGCATCGGTGACCATGCAATCCGCCTCGCCCTGATGGACGCCACCGCGATGCCAACCCTTCATGAGGTCCTCGGCCTCGTGGCTCGGGCGCCCGATGTCACCCACGGGGTGACGTCGGTGTTCGACCGCATCGGACCCGCCATCGAAGCGACTCGTCTGGCGCTTGAGTATGCCGACGCGTCGAAGGCGCCGGTGGTCTGGCGTGACCCGGCCAGCATCGGTGCCGTGCTCCCAGTCGCGCCGGGGCAGTGGCCCGTTGCCGGCACCTCGGGCGTGTTAGCCATCTTGGTGGTACACCGTGAGGAGCCGTTCAGTCCGGGCGACCACCAGCAATTCTCCGCGATCGCAGAAACGTTCGCGATTGCACTGGCTCGGGATGCCCAGCTTGAGGATCTCCAACGCGAGCTCACGGCGCGGGCTCAGGAAGTCGCGCACCAGCGCGCCTTCATCGAATGTGTGGTCGACTCACTGCCGGACGGGCTGCATGTGGTCGATCGTGACTACCGCATTCACGCGTGGAACCACAAGCGCGAAACCGGGCTGCAGGGTGTGGCTCGCAGTGCGGCGATCGGGCGTACCATTTTCGAGGTCATGCATCGCCAGCCGGCCGCCTTGCTCAAACAGGAGTTCGACGAAGTTTTCGCCTCGGGGCGCCTCCAGCAGTTCCAGATGGAGAGCAGTGCCTTTGGCGAGCCCCGCACCTATCGCATTTCCAAGATCCCTATGCGTATGGGCGGCGGGCCGGTGACTCATGTCATCACTATTGGGGAAGACATCACCGATTGGAAGGCCGCACTCGATCGCACCGCCCAGTCGGAAAAACTGGCCGCCTTGGGCCAGCTGGCCGCGGGGGTCATGCACGAGATCAACAACCCCCTGGCCACGATCGCCGCCTGCGCCGAGTCGCTGGCGATGCAGCAGGAGTTCGGTCCGCCGGCAACGCCGCCGACCGAACTGTTGCGTATCATCGACCTCGAGGTGCAGCGCTGCAAGAAGATCGTGAACGGGCTACTCGACTTCGCCCGCCCGAAGCCGGTGCACCGTGAACTCTTCGATCTCGATGAGGTCGTGCAGCAATCGCTGTTTCTGTTGCAGCATCATCCGCGCTTCAAGCGGGTCACGCTGGTGATGGAGCTTGAGGGTAACGGCCACGCCATGGTGCACGGCGATGCCGATCAGCTGGCGCAAGTGCTGATTGCGCTGGCCATGAATGCATTGGACGCGACCCCTGAAGGTGGACGCGTCGTGATCCGCACGTCGGCCGAGCGCGCCGATGACGGCCAGGCGATCGCTCAGCTGGAGGTCGAGGACGAAGGTCCCGGCATTCCGCGCACGTTGCAGGCGAAGGTGTTCGAACCATTTTTCACCACCAAGCCGCCGGGGCAGGGCACCGGGCTGGGACTGGCGATTTGCTATGGCATCGTGAACGACCACGGCGGACAACTGGAACTGGTCTCTCCTGAAGGCGCAGGCGCGGTCTTCCGCGTCTCGCTGCCGATCGGCATCGCGCCGTGAGCGCCGCGCCGTTCCGCGCCATCGATCCCGCGTCGCCGATCCGCGTGCTCATTGCGGAAGACGAGCCGAATCTCGGCATGGTCCTCGAGCAGTTCATGGCCGCGCGCGGTTTCGCCGTCACGATCGTGCGCGACGGGCGCGCGGCTCTCGACACGCTGCGCGCCGAAAGCTTTGATGTGGCCCTGCTGGACGTCGTGATGCCGGAAGTCGACGGACTGGAAGTCCTGCGGCAGATCCGCGAGGAGCCGATGCCACCGGAGGTCATCGTCATTACCGGCAACGGCACCATCGAGACGGCCATCGCGGCGCTGAAGCTGGGCGCGTATGACTTCCTCTCGAAGCCGTATCGCATGGCGGAAATCGAGGTGCTGGTCAAGCGCGCGTGGGAGAAGCGCATGCTCGCGCACGACAATCTGCATCTTCGATCGCGCTTGCGGCGGACCACGCCCGATCCGCACTTCCTCACGCACTACGCGCCACTGCGCGCGGTGCTGTCGCTGATCGATCGAGTCGCGCCGAGCGCGTCGACGGTGCTGATTACCGGCGAATCGGGCACCGGCAAGGACCTCGTGGCGCGACTGGTGCACGCGCGAAGCGCGCATCCCGATGGGCCGTTCGTGGATCTGAATTGCGCCGCATTGACGGAGGCGCTGCTCGAGTCGGAGCTGTTCGGCGTGGAGCGTGGCGCTTTGCCCGGTGCCGATCAACGGAAGGTCGGGCTGGTCGAACTCGCCGCTGGCGGCACGCTGTATCTCGACAACGTCGGGGAACTCGACCTCAAGCTGCAGGCGAAGCTCTTGCGCGCGCTGGAGTCGGGCAGCTTCTATCGGGTGGGCGGCACACAGAAGGTACAGGTGAACGAGAATGTGCGCGTCGTCGCCTCGAGCACCCGCGATCTCTCACGCATGGTGCAGGCCGGAACGTTCCGTGACGACTTCCTGCATCGCATCAATACGATCCGCATCGCGCTGCCCGCGCTCCGCGAGCGCGTCGTCGATGTCCCGTTGCTCGCCACGCATTTCCTGGAGCAGTTCGGTGAGCAGTTCGGCCAAGGGGCCTTGCAGCTTGGCGCCGACGCCATCGCGGTGCTCGAGCGCTATCGGTGGCCCGGAAACGTCCGCGAGCTGCGGAACGTCATGGAACGCGCGACGCTACTGGGAGCGGACGGTGTC
>CAMBRJ010000311.1 GCA_945870175.1 Gemmatimonas phototrophica | reverse complement strand
CGGGCATGATGTTGCCGCGAATCGCCGACTCACCCATGCCGATGTACACGACATCTGGATTGCTCTCGCTCACCGCCACCGCGCCCACCGAGGCGCTGGTGATCTGACCGTCGGTCACCGGCCCCCAGTTCTCGCCGCCGTCCGTGGTTTTCCAAAGCCCACCACCAACTGCGCCGAAATAGGCCTCGTTCTTGCGCCCCACGACCCCGCTGGCGGCAATCGACCGGCCGCCACGATCAGGGCCGATATTGCGCCACCGGAACGACTTGAGCAGCGTGGAATCGAGCGTGACCGGCGCCAACTGGGCAGCCCGAACGGTCGCCGGCTTGGCCGCCGACTTGGCCGGTGGCTGCAAGAGCGCCGCCGGAACGGACAGCGCCGCGAGAAATAGGAAAGGTCGAAGAAGCAGCATGGTCGGGAATAGGAAGGCGGTTCACCGCTGGGCCGCCCACACGCGGACGGCACCTGTACGTTGCAGGCTACGTCCCAAGATGGCAACTCGCTGACCTCCCGCTGACGGCCGCGCCACATGCTCCGGCATGCCCCCCATCAACCAGATCACCGCCGACATCATCGACGCATCGATCCACCTCCACGCCGACCTCGGCCCCGGCCTCTTCGAATCGGCCTACGAGGAGCTCCTGGCCGCCGAACTCACCCGCCGCGGGTTGCGCGTGCAACGGCAGCTCGTCGTGCCCTTCGAGTACAGGGGAACGAAAATCGAATTCGGCTTCCGCGTCGACCTCCTGGTCGAGGGTCTCGTACCCGTCGAGCTCAAATGCACCGAGCGCCCGGCACCCATTCACCAACGATAATTACTGACCTATCTCCGGCTGCTCAAGCTCCCGGTAGGCCTCCTCATTAATTTCGGCGGCGACCGCCTGATCGACGGTGTGCAGCGGATCGTCAATGGCTACACCGACGAGTGACCAAACCCGGCATCGTTGAAAAGATCACGCAGAGAAAAAAGAGGGCGCAGAGGCCGCAGAGACACAAAATGATGTTCTCTGCGTTCTCTGCGCCCTCTGCCTCTCTGCGTAATCTTTCCCTGCGAGCTGCGTCATCAGTGCCTACGAACCTGCCGCAAGCACACCACTACCCCACCAGCTTCGCCGCCAGATATCCCTTGAGCTGACTCACGTCCACGCGGTCCTGCGCCAGCGTGTCGCGGTCACGCACCGTAACCGTCTGATCGGTCGTGCTCTGGCCGTCGACCGTGATGCAGAACGGCGTGCCCACTTCGTCCTGGCGACGATAGCGCTTGCCGATCGAACCCGACTCGTCGTAGTCCATCGGGAACGCCATGCGCAGGTCGTTCATGATGCTCTTCGCCATGTCCGGCTGGCCGTCCTTCTTCGTGAGCGGGAAGATCGCCGCCTTGATCGGAGCGATGGACGGGTGCAACCCGAGCACCACACGCCCTTCGTCTTCCCCTTCCACCGACTCCTCACGGTACGCATTCACGAGCGCCGCCAACGTCACGCGGTCCGCGCCGACCGACGTTTCGATCACGTTCGGCACGTAGCGCTTGTTGTTCAGCTGGTCGTAGTACTCCAGCTTCTTGCTCGAGAACTGCTGGTGCTGCGTGAGATCAAAGTCGCCGCGATTGTGCACGCCTTCGATTTCCTGAAAGCCCAGCGTGCCGCCGAAGTCGAACGTCACGTCGAACGCGGCGCGCGCATAGTGCGCGAGCTCGCCGGCGCCGTGCTGATGAAACTTGAGGCGCTCCGGCGACAGGCCCAGCGCGAGGTGCCACTCCATTCGGAGCTGCTTCCACTGCTCGAACCACTCCATGTCCGTGCCCGGCTCGACGAAGAACTGCATCTCCATCTGCTCGAACTCGCGCGTGCGGAAAATGAAGTTGCCCGGCGTGATCTCGTTCCGGAACGCCTTGCCGATCTGCGCGATGCCGAACGGCACCTTCTGACGCATGCTCTGCTGCACGTTCAGAAAGTTCACGAAAATACCCTGCGCCGTTTCCGGACGCAGATAGACGATGCTCGCGCTCTCCTCGAGCGCGCCCATGTACGTCTTGAACATCAGGTTGAAATTGCGCGCCTCCGTGAGCTGACAGGCATCATGCTGCCCCGGCTGCTTGCTCGGCTTCTGCGGGCAACGCGCGTCTTCCAGCTTGTCGGCGCGGAAGCGGCCCTTGCACGTCTTGCAGTCCACGAGCGGGTCCACGAACCCGGCCACATGGCCGCTCGCTTCCCAAGTGCGCGGGTGCATCAGGATCGCCGCATCCAACCCTTCGATGTCGTCGCGCGAACGCACCATCGCGTTCCACCAGCGATCCTTGATGTTCTTCTTGAGCTCCACACCGAGCGGACCGTAGTCCCACACCGAGCCCGTGCCACCGTAGATCTCGGAGGACTGGAAGATGAAGCCGCGGCGCTTGCACAGCGACACCAGCTTGTCCATCACGTCGGGTTGGGAAGCCATCGGAACCGAAGAGTTGAAGTCAGGAAAGGATATGCCGCACGATCGCATCACCGTGATCGCGGCCGTTCTCGATGAAAATACGATTCGCCGAAAGTCCGGAGGCGATCACTCCCGCAAGGTAGACACCCGTGACCGGCGTGGCCATCGTGAGCGGGTTGTGCGCCGGAATGCCACTGCCCGGCTCGATGGGCACGCCCACCGCCTCCAACAATCCCGTTTCCGGCAGATAGCCCGTCATCGTATACACCTGCGTGGCCGGCACGCGCACCTCGCCGTCAGGCCCCGCCACCACCACCACGTCGGGCTCGATCGCCACCACGCGGCTGTCGTAGTGCGCCTGAATGCTGCCTTCGTGAATACGCGCCTCGATTTCGGGGCGCACCCAGGGCTTCACCCCGTTGTCCAGCGTGGCACCCACGTGCACGATCGTTACGTGCGCCCCCGCCCGGTACATGTCGAGCGCGGCGTCCACCGCGGAGTTGCCGCCGCCCACGATCACCACCGGTTCGCGCCACGCCGAGTGGCCTTCCACGTAGCCATGACGCACGTGCGGCAAGGACTCGCCCGGAACCTGCAGCAGATTGGGACGGCCGAAATACCCCGTCGCGATGATCACCGCATGCGCCGCCGTTTCCAACACCTCACCACTGCGTTTCTCGCTGCGCAGCAGCCACTGCGCCGCGCGGCTGGGCGTCGGCGCGCCGGCCGGCGGATCGAGGCGCACGGGACGCATCGACTCCACCGCTTCGTATTGCCGCACCGGCACGTCGTACATGGACGCCACGCCGCGATAGTAGGCCAGCGCGTCACGACGCGTCGGCTTGTCGGTGGCCACCAAAAACGGGACGCCGCCGATCGCGATGCGTTCAGCCGTGCTGAAAAACGTCATGTACGTCGGATAGCTCGCGATGCCGTGCACGATGCAGCCGCGATCGAACACCGCCACCGTCAAGCCCCCACGAATCGCGGCGATCGCCGCCGCCAGACCACACGGCCCCGCTCCGACGATCGCCACATCCACGAACGTCGTCACCGCGGTGCTCATGCGACGACCGCGTGAACTCCAATGATCTGGTCGCGACGGGTACCGACGCTCACGTACGCGATCGGTGTTTCACACAGCGCCTCGAGACGGTCGAGATATGCCCGCGCCGCCGCCGGAAGATCTTCCAGCTTCCGCGCGTCCTGCGTGGACTGATTCCACCCCGGCATCGTCTCGTACACCGGCTCGGCGTGCTCCAGCAGCTGCAGGTCGGCCGGAAATTCCGTGTGCACGTCGCCGTTGATGCGGTAGCCCGTGCACACCAGCAGTTCGTCGAGCGTGTCCAGCACGTCGAGCTTCGTGATCGCCAGCGCCGTCAACCCGTTCACACGCGCCGCGTACCGCACCACCACGCCATCGAACCAGCCACAGCGACGCGCGCGGCCCGTCGTGGCCCCGAACTCATGCCCCAACGTGCGCACCCGCGTCTGCAGCGGTTCGGCGAACTCCGTCGGTAGCGGACCATGGCCCACGCGCGTCGTGTACGCCTTCACCACGCCGAGCGCGCACTGCAACGACATCGGCGAAATGCCGACACCCGTGGCCGCACCACCCACCGTGGTATTGCTCGACGTCACGAACGGATACGTGCCGTGATCGATGTCGAGCATCGACCCCTGTGCGCCTTCCAGCAGCACAGCCGCGCCGTTCTTGATCGCGCGGTGCACACACAATCCCACGTCCTCGGCCAGGCCAAGCAACCGCGGCGTCAACGCATCGAGTGTGGCAATCGTGTCGTCCACCGACGCCCGCAACTCGGAGCCGGACCGCTCGAGCTGCGCATTCGCCCGCTCCACGCCCGCCGTCACGAGTTC
>CAMBRJ010000310.1 GCA_945870175.1 Gemmatimonas phototrophica | reverse complement strand
CTTGGCTCCTCGGCGCTACCGCAACACGGGCAGATCGTGGACGCCAGCGGCAAGGTGGTGGGCGACGTGCGCAGCACCGTGATCTCGCCGCGGCTAGGGCCGATCGCGATCGCCATGCTGCGACGCGAGGTTTCGGCAGGCGACACCGTGATCGTGGAAGGCACCGATGGCCCAATCACCGCCGAAGTCCGCGAACTACCATTCTCCGAATAACGAAGCTCAGTACTGAGTACTGAAGTGTGCTGAATTCAGACCGCTATACACGGTCAGATGCCTGAGCTCTGACCACTCGCGACTGAGCCGATTGTACAGCGCCAGTGTTCAGTGTGTAGTGCCCAGAACTCTGGCATCAGACTTCATATAGTGTTCAGAGCCGAGCACCTACAGTCCACAGTCTCGAGCGTATTTCGTGGAGTGCGTTCGGGGTCGTGCTTTGCCCTGATCGCTTGCTGACCGACCACAACGAAAAAGGCGGGCGACTTTCGTCGCCCGCCTTTCCGTTACTTCTAACCGAACGCTTAGTGCTTCGTCGTGTCGGCGGCCGGAGCGGCCATCGCGGCCGAATCCATGGCCGGGGCGGCCATTGCGGCCGAATCCATGGCCGGGGCAGCGGCAGGGGCAGCGGCGGCAGAATCAACGGCCGGAGCCTCTTCCTTGGCGGAGCAGGCGGCGAGCACGAGTGCAGCAGCGACGAGAGCGATGCGCTTCATAGTGTAGGACTCCATACGGTGCGGTGGTTGCGCCGTGCGTCCTAAAAAGCGCACGGCCCCCCCGGCAGAACGCCGACGGGGATGTAACGCAGTCAAGTTATGGCTCGGCGCGGACCTGTCAAGGGTAACACCGCCCAGACCGTAATGTTCCCAAGGAGGCCAAGCGTCTGTGACACAACGGTTTCCTGATTGTCTTGGGCCCCAGGCGCGGCGACACCGGCGAACTTGGCCGTTGGCAGATACTTGCCGATCGGGCACAACTCGCTGTCTTTATGCGCTCTTCCCTTATTGATGTCAACGGCGGTCCCTCGGATCGCCCGCCGCGCGAACTTCAGTCCCGACCAGTGTCCAGACTCCCCGAGACCCTCGGCGCGCTCAAGCGCTCCAGCTACGCCACGAATCGCCCGAAGTCCGTCAAAGACGAGATCCGGCGCAACCTGATCGCGCGCCTGCAGGCCGGCGGCCCGCTGTTCCGTGGCGTCCTTGGCTACGAAGACACCGTGATGCCGCAAATCGTGAACGCGCTCCTCGCGCGCCACAACTTCATCCTGCTCGGCCTCCGCGGCCAGGCGAAGTCGCGTATCCTCCGCGCGCTGGCCACCCTGCTTGACGAGCAGATGCCGGTTGTTGCCGGCAGTGAAGTGAACGACGATCCGTTCGCCCCGATCTCGAAGTACGCCAAGCAGCTCATCCAGGAGCACGGCGACGACACCCCGATCGGCTGGGTGTCCCGCGATCAGCGCTACGTCGAAAAGCTGGCGACGCCCGATGCCACCATCGCCGACATCATCGGCGACGTGGACCCCATCAAGGCCGCCCGCGGTGGACACATCCTCGGCGATGAACTCACGATTCACTACGGCATGCTGCCGCGCGCCAACCGCGGCATCTTCGCGTTGAACGAACTTCCCGACCTGGCCGGCAAGGTACAGGTGGGCTTGTTCAACATCATGCAGGAAGGCGACGTGCAGATCAAAGGCTACCCGGTGCGCCTCGCACTCGATGTCCTGCTCTGCTTCACCGCCAATCCCGAAGACTACACGGCCCGCGGCAAGATCATCACGCCGCTCAAGGACCGCATCGGCAGCGAGATCATCACGCACTACCCCGAAAGCGTCGAACTCGGCGTTGAAATCACGCGCCAGGAAGCGTGGACACAGCGCACCGGCGGCGTGCAGATCCGGATACCCGACTTGATCGAGGAAGTGGTGGAGCGCATCGCCTTCGAAGCCCGCGACGACAAGCGCATCGACAAGCGCTCCGGCGTGTCGCAGCGCATGCCGATCACCGCGATGGAAAGCGTGGTGTCGAATGCCGAGCAGCGCGCACTGCGCAGCGGCGATACCGAAGCCGTGCCGCGCGTGGCCGACGTGTACGCCGCCTTGCCCGCCATCACCGGCAAGATTGAGCTCGAGTACGAGGGAGAACTCGTGGGAGGCGCCACGATTGCCAAGGACCTCATTCGTCGCGCCTGCGATGCCACCCTGCGTGAACGCGCCGGGGATCTCGACGCCGAAGACGTGATCATGTGGTTCGATGGCGGCGGAGCACTCCAGGTGGCCGACGAAATCGCGATGGACCTCGTGCGCCAGGGCTTCGAAACGGTGCCCGGTCTCGTGCACACGGTGATCGCGCTCGGACTCGCGAAAAAGGGCGACGATGCGATGATCGTGGTGGCCTGCGAGCTGGTACTCGAGGCGCTCGTGGCGCGACGGAAGATTTCGCGATCGGACCAAGGGACGTACGGGAAGGCGGAACGAGAGGCGCGCCGACCGAAGGGGCAGCAGGATTACTTCGGCTGAGGGCTGAACGGCCCAGTACTGAGTGCTCTGAATTCTGGCGTCTGACTGGTATAGTGGTCAGAATTCAGCAGGGACAGTCCACAGTGCTGAGCGGGTTTCATGGATCTGACGATTCATGAGGCCTTTGCTCGGCACTCGCGGAGCATCGCGGGCGCACCGAAACCATGTGCGAGAACCGAGCCGAATGCCGAGCCAATAAATCAAGAATTTCCGCTGGGGACGACGGCAGCCACAAGGCTGTTGGATTGTCGCCACACACTTGTGGCAGTGATCCATGGAATAGCGGCCACGATTGTGCTTCGTGTCGGGAATGGATGCCAGTTAAGTCATTGAGCGACAACAGCTTACACATCGCGAACGCATCTATCCCCTTGGCAAAGGCCAACGGGCACGGCCATTGCTCTCCATTCGTGATGGCCAGAGCATGTTCGCTGCATGGGTGCATGTGCACTCAGTCCTCAGCGAAATTCGCCTGGAGATTCTCGTCTCTGGCGAATGCCGGAAGACTTCCCAATGAAGGAGACGAACATGCGTTCATTTTTCGCGAGTGCAGCTCTGCTTGCGACCGTTGCCTCGACGGCAACGGCCCAGGTCACCCTTAGCAGCAGCCTCGGGCCTGACGGCGGTGCTCTGCCGGGTCAGACGACCGTCCTGAATTTCAACAACTGCGCCTCGCCGTCTATCGTCGGCATCACCATCACTGGCGGTGCGTGCCAGACGACCTCCGTCAGCGGCCAGTATGCGCAGCCATGGCAGAGCTCGTCAGGCGGCGGGTATTACACCACCATGGGTCCGTACACCTCGCCCTCCACCATCGTCATTGATTTCTCGACGTGGCTTTCGAACAACGCTTTTAACAAGGTGTTGTCGGTGAGCCTGTACTGGGGTTCGATCGACACCTACCAAAACCTTCAGGTGCTGGACGGTAGCGACAATGTGCTCGCAACGATCATGGGCGGCAGCATTCCTCCCGCGAACGGAAATCAGGTCAATCCCAGCTCGAATCGCCGCGCGAACCTCGCTTTCGCTGGGACCACGCAGGACGACTTCCGTAAGCTCAAGTTCGTCTCTACTCAGGCGGCATTCGAGTTCGACGACGTTGCCATCGAAGGCGTCTCGCGCGGAACGGTCGTTCCTGAGCCCGCAACGGTGACGTTGCTCGCCAGCGCCCTCGGCATGCTCGGCCTGTTCGGCGCGCGCCGCAAGCGGAATTCCACGCAGGCGTAATGCCGTACACGACGTGAGCGAATAGCTCACGTCAGCAGAAGAAGGCGAACGCCCCGTCAGTCCGATACTCCGGACGGCGGGGCGTTGGTTTTTCCCGGTGGGTTCGTCGAGGGCGACCCGGGAAATGCGACCAGTTCCCGCGTTGTGGTCTCAGCCAACGCTGTCACGGCCCCGGCACAGTCACCTGACCAACGGAAGGGTCGATCGTCCACAGAGTGATGCGATCCCGCTCACGGACTTCGCCCTTTTGTGGGACCTACATGCGTGTTCGCTTGGCTGTCGCGCTTTCGATCAGTGTTCTGTTCAGTGCCTGCAGTGGTGATGCCACCGCGCCGGTCGCGCCGGAGCCCACGCCCCCTCTTTCAAAAGACCACGGTCCGACGGCTATTCTCGCGGTGGAAGTTGGTGGCCTACCGGCATCGGCAGCGGCCAACATTCTCATTGCCGGCCCGAATGGGTTTGCGCGTCGCCTCACAGGAAGCGCTACGGTAAGCGGGGTGCCGCTCGGCACCTACGAGGTGACCGTGGGCACCGTGAGCACTCCCCAAGGGGACTGGGTGCCCGAGC
>CAMBRJ010000309.1 GCA_945870175.1 Gemmatimonas phototrophica | reverse complement strand
GAAGATCGACGCCGAGATCTGGCGCAAATGGGCGTGGCCAATCATGGGCCTCAGTGTACTGCTGATGCTGATCGTGATCCTGCCCGGCATGGAAACGATCTCCAGGAAGGTGTATGGATCGCGGCGCTATCTCTTCAACGGCTCGATTCAGCCGTCGGAGCTGGCCAAGTTCGCGGTGCTGGTGTGGACGCCGATGTTGCTGGTGAAGAAGGGCGCGGCCGTGAAGCAGTTGGGCAAGGGACTCATGCCGTTCGCCGTCGTGATTGGAGTGCTCAGCGTGCTCGCGATTCTCGAGCCCGATATTTCCGTGGCGATGATGTTCTGTCTCATCATGGCCGTGCTGCTGTTCGTGGGTGGAGCGCGCGTGTCGCACTTTCTCCTCTTCGGCGCCGTCGGCTTGCTCTTGATCGGCTTTCAGGCCTCGCAAAGTGCCTACGTACGCAAGCGCGTGGAAAGCTTTCTCTCCAAAGAGCAGGAGTCGACCACACGGTCAGCCACGGCCGATCAGCAGTATCAGTCGTTCGTAGCAGTCGGGTCGGGCGGCATTGTCGGCGTGGGCTTCAGTCAGGGCAATCAGCAGCGCGGCTGGCTTCCGCTCGCCTACAACGACTTCATCGGCTCGATCGTCGGCGAGGAGTTCGGCTTCCTCGGACTTGGCGGACTCACGCTGGCCTTCGCGTTGTACGGTTGGCTCGGCTTCCGTATCGCCAGACGCGCGCGAAGTCCGTTCACCTCGCTGCTCGCCATCGGGATCGCGTTCGTCACCGTGTTCACCGCGTTCATTCACCTCGGCGTGGTGATCGGCTTGCTGCCGAACACCGGTCTCACGCTGCCGTTTGTGTCCTACGGGCGGTCCAATCTCGTGCTCACGCTGGCCATGACGGGTATCCTCGTGAACATCGGCAGCGACCGCGAGCGCGTGTACGGCGCCAGCGCGACCGATCCGCTGGTCTCGATGGCATGACGCCGTCTCGCACGACGCCGTCGCGCGTCACGCGCGTCTTCTTCGCTGGCGGTGGCACGGGGGGACACTTGTATCCCGGGCTGGCCATCGCGCGCGCCTTGGTGAAGCAGGCACCGCACATCGAGCCACACTTCATCGGGGCGCGTCGCGGCATCGAGCGTGAGGTGTTGCCGACCACCGAGTTCGCGTTCACCCTACTCGATCTGCATCCGCTGTACCGCCAGGCGCCATGGAAGAACTGGCGCACCATGGTCGGTGCCGTTGGTGCGTGGCGAGAGATCTCGGCGCTCGCGGCGCCGCATGCGCCGCGCGCGGTCATCGGCACCGGTGGCTACGCGGCGGGCGTCGCGCTGGCCTGGGGTCGTGCGCACGGGGTGCCCACGATGCTGCATGAACCGGATTCGCATCCCGGGCTAACCACGCGCACGTTCGCCAAGGGCGCGAAAACGCTCTTCCTCGGTTTCCCGGAAGCCGCCAGTCGGCTCACGGTCGGCGCCAACACGCAGGTGCTGCCCTTGGGCTGCCCCATCGAGCCGCCGCCGGCCACGCCAGCGTCGCGGGCCGACGCGCGCCGCGCGTGGGGACTCCCCGAGGATGCCTTCGTGGTGCTCGTGGTGGGGGGCAGTCAGGGCGCGCGCGCGTTAAACGACGTCGTGGCCGCTTGGACGGCGCACGGACTGCCCGACGGCGTCGCTGTGATCTGGGCCACCGGCAAGCAACAGGCAGCGGCCTATCTCGATCGTGAATCGGGTATGGTGCGCGTGCGCCCCTATCTCGCGCCGATTGCCGATGCGTACGCCGCCGCCGATCTCGCGGTCACGCGCGCGGGCGCGATGACGATCGCCGAGTTGTGTGCGTGGGGCATTCCGGCGCTGCTGGTGCCGTTGCCCAGCGCGGCGCAGGATCACCAGACGCACAACGCGCAGGCCACGCAGGCCTCGGGCGCCGCGCGCTACCTGCCGCAGCATAGCTTCACGGTGGCCACGCTCGATGCCGCCGTGCGGGCCCTTCGGGACGATCGGACCGCGCTCACCAACATGCACCACGCGGCGCTTGAGCGAGCCCGTCCCGGAGCCGCGGCGGAGATCGCGACGTCGGTCATCGTCACCCTGGGCCTCGACGCGGTGGGGATCGGCTGAGCCGGTCCCCATATTGTAGCCATGTCTTCGCCGAATCCCCGCCCTGTCGCCGAGTCAGGCGCTCGCGCTCCGTCGTTCACGGCGGCCCTCCTGCTTAATCGCACGGATCCGCGCCCCGTGCACTTTATCGGGATCGCCGGCGCCGGAATGAGTGCGCTCGCTGAACTGCTGGCCCGTCGCGGCGTCCGCATCCAGGGCACCGACGCGAATCCTGCCGGCGCCCCCGATCTCGCGCGCTATGGCATCACGGTGGCCGCCCACGATGCCGCGCTCGTAGCCGGTGCACGGGCGGTCGTCTATTCGTCAGCGATCGCGGCGTCGCATCCGGAAATGGTCGCGGCGCGCGCCGCCGCCATTCCGCTGGTGCGACGCGCCGAAGCATTGGCCGACGCGGTGAGTGGTGGCACGTTGGTCGGTATCGCCGGGACCCACGGCAAGACCACCACGACCGTGATGACGACCGACGCGTTGACCGCCGCCGGACGTGAACCCACCGGCGTGGTCGGCGGTCGCGTCGCGCTTTGGGCCGGGAACCTGCGACTCGGCGGCGACACCTACGTAGTTGAGGCCGATGAATACGATCGCTCCTTTCTTGCGCTCGATCCCGCGGTAGCGGTGGTGCTCAACGTCGAAGCCGATCACCTCGACATCTATCGCGATCTCGATGACATCATGCGCACCTTCGAGCAGTACCTCGCACCGGCGCGCGTGATCGTACGCTGCGCCGATGACGACGGCGCCATGGCCCTGCGCATCGCGTCACGTCACGTGGTGATCGCCTACAGCGCAACGGCACCCGGCACCGCACCCTCGACCCACGCCGCCGAGGCGCGCCTCGTGGCTGGTGATCTCGTACTCGATACCATGGGGTCGCGTTTTCACGTGATCTTCGACGGTGACGATCTCGGGCCGGTCCACCTGTCGGTGCCGGGGCTGCACAACGTCCGCAACGCGATGGCGGCCCTCGGCGCCGGGCTCGCGCTCGGGTGCACCGTGCCGACCATGGCGCCGGGACTCGCCGCGTTCCGCGGCGTCGAGCGTCGCTTCCAGCGACTGGGCTCGGGGCAGGGTATCGAGGTGGTCGACGACTATGCGCACCATCCCACGGAAGTGCGCGCCACGATCGCGGCCGCGCGTCATGCCTTTCCCGGCCGTCGGCTCGTGCTGGCCTTTCAGCCCCACCTGTACTCGCGCACGCGTGATCTGCAGGTTGATTTCGCCGAGGCGCTCGGGGCGGCCGACGTCGTGCTGCTGTGCGACATTTATGGCGCGCGCGAGGTGCCCGAGCCCGGCGTCACGTCGGCCCTCATTGGCGATCGCATCACCGCCGGCGTGTTGCACTGGCACGGCCCGCGAAGTCATGCTGCCGAGGCCCTGCGCGCCGTGGTCCGCGCGGGTGACGTGGTCGTGACCATGGGCGCCGGGGACATCACCAAGACGGGCCCTGAATTGCTCGAGGCGCTTCGCGGCTGATGGCCACCGCCGAGTTCGACCCGGGCATGTCGTCGGCCAAGACGACGACGCCGAAGATGGCACCGAAGGCCGCTCGCCCCACCTGGCTGCGCTGGCTTCGGGCCGTCGGATTGCTGCTGGCCGTCGGCACTCTGGTGAGTGCCCCATGGTGGGGCCCCCAAGCGCTCGCGCAACTCGACTTTTTCCACGCCCGTCGTGTGGTCTTCGAGGGCGTCCGATACGCCCGTCCCACGGAGCTCGTGGCCCGACTCAAGGTGGATACCCTCCAGTCGATCTGGCAGCCGCTGGAGCCGCTGGTCGACCGCATCGCGGCCCATCCCATGGTGGCGTCCGTCGTGGTCGAGCGACAGCTGCCGGGCACGCTGCTCATCCGCGTCGTGGAGCGGGAGCCGGTGGCCTATGTGCCGCTCAGGGGACGACTCGAACCCGCCGACGCGACCGGACGACCGCTGCCGATCGACCCGATGCGTTACCCGCTCGACGTCCCAGTGGCCGCCACGGCCGACAGTTCCCTCTTGCACCTGTTGGAGGGGCTGCGCAAGGATGCGCCACGGCTCTATGCCCGTGTCTCACACGGCGAACGGGCCGGACCCGAGGAAATGCGCTTCAAATTGGGCGGCGTCACGGTGCGAACGACCGCTGACGTGACCGTAGCCCGCTTCAGGGACATATTACCTGTGGAAGCGGACCTCGCGCGGAATCATCTGCGTGCGGTGGAGCTTGACCTCCGCTT
>CAMBRJ010000308.1 GCA_945870175.1 Gemmatimonas phototrophica | reverse complement strand
CCGCAAGGCCGTGGAAGCTGCCCGTCGTAAGATGGTGCAGATCCCGCTCACGGGTTCGACGATCCCGCACGAAGTGGTCGGGAAGCATGGCGCCGGGAAGGTGCTCATGAAGCCTGCCGCGCCGGGTGCTGGTGTGATTGCCGGTGGAGCGGTGCGTGCCGTGCTCGAGTGCGCCGGCATCCACGACATTCTCACGAAGTCGCTGGGTTCCACCAATCCGCACAACATGGTGCTGGCGGCGCTCGACGGGCTGACGCATCTGATCACGGTCGAACAGGCCGCGAAGGAACGTGGTGTGGACGTGTCGGCGATCGGCTATCGGTCGCGTGCCAAGTCGCGCACGGAAACGCATGAAGCCCGCAAGGTCGCCGTGGTTGGCGCCTCGCCTGACGCCGCGGAGGTGGCATAATGCCGCGTACGTTTGTATGGCATCCGTCGAAGGGTCCGGCGAAGACCCCGAAGCTCGAAGCGCCGGGAACCGGCAAGCTTCTTATCAAGCAGGTGCGCAGCGCGATCGGCCATTCGTGGCGGATGCGTCGTACGCTTGAGGCCCTCGGCCTTCGTCATCATCAGGCCAGCGTCGTGCAGCAGGATTCCGCCTCGCTGCGCGGCCAGCTCAAGCAGGTTCGTCACCTGGTGTTGGTGACGGCGGTGGAGGAGTAACACATGGCTACCAATTCAGGCGCCGAAGGCGCCGAGAAGATCGGCCTGCACAACCTGCGTCCGGCGCCGGGTTCGCACCGCGGCCGTCGTCGCGTGGGTCGCGGTCCGGGCTCCGGTCTGGGCAAGACGTCCGGTAAGGGTCACAAGGGCTCCATGGCGCGGTCTGGCCATGGCGGTCCTGGTGGCGGCAAGCCGCACTTCGAAGGCGGCCAGATGCCGCTTACGCGTCGGATCCCGAAGCGTGGTTTCACGAATCCGTTCCGTGAAGAGGCGCAGGTCGTGCGCCTCGATTCGCTGACCGGCGTTGCCGGGGACGAAGTGACGGTGGAGACGCTGCTCGCGGCTGGGCTCATTCGTTCGGGTCATGGCCCGGCGAAGTTGCTCAACAACGGGGAAGTGTCGCGCGCGTTCACGGTACGCGGCGTGAAGATCAGCGCCGGTGCCAAGTCGAAGATCGAAGCGGCCGGTGGCCGCATCGACGGCTGACGGAGACCAACCAGCGCATGGCACAGCAACCCAATCCGGCGGCGCAAGCCGTCTCGAATATCTACCGGACGCCTGAGCTCTGGCAGAAGATCACCTTCACGTTCCTGTGCATGGTGATCTATCGAATCGGCGCGCATATCACGGCGCCCGGGATCGATGTCCAAGCGCTGACCGACTACTTCACCCGCCAGCAGGGCGGTGGCCTCCTCGGCCTCTACGACATGTTCGTGGGTGGTGGTCTTTCCCGCGCGACCGTCTTCGCGCTTGGCATCATGCCCTACATCTCGGCGAGTATCTTCGTCCAGATTGCCGGAGCCGTGCTGCCGACCGTGGACAAGATGCAGAAGGACGAAGACGGCCGGAAAAAGTTGACGCAGTACACGCGTTATCTCACGGTCGTGCTGGCGCTGATTCAAGCGTACGGATTTGCCCTGTTCACCTCGTCGCTTCCGGCGGCGGTGTCGCGTCCTGGACCGTGGTTTACGGTGCAGATGATGCTGTTCCTCACGACGGGCGCGATTTTCGTCATGTGGCTGGGTGAGCAGATCACGGAACGTGGCCTCGGCAACGGCGCGTCGCTGATCATTTTCTTCTCGATCGTCGAACGCATGTGGCCGTCGATTTTCCAGTCGTTCAACTTCGTGACGACGGGTGCCCTGCCGGTGCTCTCGCTCGTGGTGTTGGCGATTCTGATGATCGGCGTGGTGGCCGGCGTGGTGGCGATCACGGTGGCGGCGCGTCGCGTCCTCATCCAGATCCCACAGCGCACGATGGCCCGCGGTCGTCAGCGTGAAGCGGCTCGAAATTTCATCCCGCTCCGTATCAATACGGCGGGCGTGATGCCGATCATCTTCGCCCAGTCGGTGATCGTGATTCCCGGTGCGATTGCGCAGTTCAGTGGTAACGCCAAGGCGCAGGAGATTGCGGAGCTGTTCAATCCGCAGGGTCCGAATCCGTGGCTGTACTTCCTGCTCTCCGCGATCCTGATCCTGCTGTTCACGTACTTTTACACGTCCATCATTTTCAATCCGGTGGATCTGGCCGAGAACCTGAAGAAGCAGGGCGGTTTCGTGCCTGGCATCAAGCCTGGCGCCAAGACGGCGGAATACATCGAGCAGGTGGTGGAGCGTATCACGCTTCCCGGCGCCATTTTCCTGACGGCCATTGCGTTGATGCCGATCATCATCGCGCGCTTGATCAACGTGCCGTTCGCCTTTGGTGGCACATCGCTGCTGATCGTGGTCGGTGTGGCGTTGGATACGATGGCGCAGATGCAGCAGCACCTGCTGCTCCGCAAATATGACGGCTTTATGAAGAAGGGGCGCGTGCGCTTCCGCGGCCGTCAGGCGACTCAGGGCTTCTAAGGAAGATCATGATCATTGTCCTGCTTGGACCGCCGGGTGCGGGCAAGGGGACTCAAGGCGAGCGGCTTGCCGCTCGCCTTGACGTTCCTAAGATCGCCACTGGCGATGTACTCCGCGCCGCGGTACGTGACGGCACTCCGCTCGGTCTCGAAGCGAAGGCTGCCATGGATCGCGGCGATCTGGTCCCCGATGACGTGATCATGGGGATCATGAAGGAAGCGCTGGCGTCTCCGGCGGCAGCCAAGGGAGCGATTTTGGACGGGGTGGTACGCACCACGCCGCAGGCTGATGGTGTCGCCGCCATGCTGTCGGATATCGGCCGCAAGGTCGATGCGGTATTGCTGTTCGATATCGCGGAAGACGAGTTGGTGCGCCGCCTGAGCGGACGTACCACGTGCGATAACTGTCAGCGCCCGTTCTTCGGGCGCGAGCCCGGTGAACTCTGTGCCGTCGAGGGACATGTCCCAACGGGCACGCTCGTGCGCCGCAAGGATGACGAGCCCGACGCCGTGCGAAAGCGTCTGCAGGTGTATCGCGATCAGACGTCTCCCGTGATCAACTGGTACGAGGAGCATGGCCCCCGGGTGGTGCGCATCGATGCCATCGGTTCTCTCGAGGAAGTCGAGGCTCGCGCCTTGCAGGTGCTTGGGTACTAATGGGGATCGGCGGATCTGCTCCTGCCACATTGCTTAAGTCACCGCGCGAGATCGACATCATGGCACGCGGCGGCGCCCTGCTGTACGCCACGCTGCAGCACATGAAGTCCCATGTTCGCCCGGGTATCAGCACAGGCGAACTCGACGCGCTTTGTGAGGCGTTCATCCGCTCGCATGCTGGGGCCGAACCGGCCTTCAAGGGACTCTACGGGTTCCCGGGCAGCGCCTGCATCTCGATCAACGAAGAAGTCGTGCACGGCATCCCGTCGCGGAAGCGCGTGCTGCGCGACGGAGACATCGTCAAGCTCGATTTCGGCGTCAAGCTCGAGGGCATGTATACCGACTCGGCGATCACAGTGCCCGTCGGCGAGATCGACGAGCTGACGCAGCGGCTGCTGGAGATCACCAAGCGCTCGCTCGATGCGGGGATCGCGGCCGCCACGTCAGATAACCATGTGGGCGACATTGGGGCCGCCGTGCAGGCGGTCGTGGAAGCCGCCGGCTTTTCCGTGGTGCGCGAACTGGTCGGACATGGCGTTGGCTTCTCGCCGCACGAGGAGCTGCAGATCCCGAACTACGGCAAGCCGAAGCGCGGCAAGAAGCTCAGCGTCGGTCTCACCATCGCCATTGAGCCGATGGTCAACGTCGGAACCGCGAAGACCAAGACGCTCAGCGACAAGTGGACCGTCGTGACGGCCGACGCCAAGCGTTCGGCGCACTTCGAGCATACGGTGGCGATCACGGAGCACGGTCCGCGTATTCTGACGCAGCCGCTCGGATAGCTATCGTTTCTTGGCCAGCGGAACCGTGAGTGTTGTGTCGGAACCGCAGGCGATGGTCACCGAGCGCTCCGCGCTGGCATAGCCTGGCAGCGTGATGGAGAGTCGGTAGGTGCCGGGACGCAGTTGGAACGTGGTGCCGAGCGTGGCATTGACCCGAACGGTGGAGCGCTCCGTTTCGCTTTCGAGGCGAACGAGCGCTTCTGTCGTTTCCGGGACGGCGGGCTGCAGCGTGAGCAGGAAGCGCAGCGCGCCCACGCCCGTGGTCGAGGCGCAGGTTGACGAGATGGCAGACGATGACGCCGTCGCGGCGGCGCCGGCCGGTGTGCCGCGCGCCGCATGGGCGCAGCCGCACGTGAACAGCCCCGC
>CAMBRJ010000307.1 GCA_945870175.1 Gemmatimonas phototrophica | reverse complement strand
CGGGATCTGCCTGCCCTCTCGGGGAGTTAGCTTTTCAGGAGTCTTCCACGACTTCGCGCTGGCCCCCTTTCGAGCCTCATGTCCGACTACTCGCGCGCCTGGCAAGTGATCGTTGTGGGCGGAGGCCCCGCCGGGAGTTCCGCGGCGTGGCATCTGGCCACGGCGGGGCTCGACGTGTGTCTGCTGGATCGCGCGCGGTTTCCCCGCGCCAAACCCTGCGCCGAGTATGTGAGTCCGGAAGCGAGCCGCATTCTGGACGCGATGGGCGCGCTGGCACCGCTCGAACAGGGTGGCGCCGCCTCGTTGACGGGCATGGTGGTACACGCCCCGTCGGGCGACCGCATTCACGGGGAGTTCGTGGCCCGTCATGGCTTCCGCGGCTTTCGCGATCGCGGTCTGGGGGTTCGTCGCGAGGTGCTCGACACCCTCCTGGTTGAGCGCGCGCGGGCCGCCGGCGTGTGCGTGCTGGAAGATGCGAAAGTGGAGGGCGTGGCGCTCGACGCCAGCGGCGCCGTGGGCGGGGTCGAGGTGCGCACGGAGCACGGCATGCGGACCATGCGCGCCTCGCTGGTGATTGGCGCCGATGGACTGCGGTCGATCGTGTCACGACGCTTGGAGCTCGCGCATCAGTCGCGGTGGCCCCGACGCGTCGCGCTGGTGGCGCACTATCGCGACGTGGAAGGCATCGGCACGCTCGGCGAAATGCACGTGACGACGAATGGCTACGTCGGACTCGCCGCCGTGTCTGGTGGCCTCACGAACGTGGCGCTCGTCGTCCCGCGCCGTGCGGCGCAGGGCATGGCTGGCGACCCCACCGCGTTTCTCGACGCGTGGATCGCCGCCCAACCGTCCTTGCGTCCGCGCTTCCGCGACGCTGTCCGCGAAACGCCGGTGCGGGCCACCGGACCGTTCGCCTCGCATGCCACCCGCGCCTGGGCGCCGGGCGCGATGCTCACCGGCGACGCCGCCGACTTCTACGATCCGTTCACGGGCGAAGGCATTTATGCCGCACTGCGGGGCGGCGAGCTGCTGGCCCCGTTTGCGGTCGACGCCGTCCGCGCGCGCGCGCAGGCGAACGCACGCGGCATGCGCCACGCCTTGCGGGCCTACGAGCAGGCGCGCCGGCGCACCTTTGCCGGCAAATGGCGGGTCGAAAAGCTCATTGGAGCCGCCGTCGCCTTTCCGACGTTGATGAATCACGCGGCGCGGGTTCTCACGCGCGATCGCGATCTCGCTGACCTGTTGATCGGGGTCACGGGTGACTTTGTGCCGCCATCGGCGGTGCTGCGCCCGCGCACCCTGCTCCGTTTCCTTTCCTGATGATCGATCAAGACCTGTTCCGGGCCGTCCTCGGCCGCTTCGCGTCCGGCATCACTGTCATCACGACACATGATGCGAATGGCACGCCGCATGGCATGACCGTGAGCGCCTTCTCGTCGCTCAGCCTCGACCCGCCGCTGGTGATGGTGTGCATCGGCAACGACGCCACCATGGCACCGGTGATGGCGCAGGCCACCAGCTTCGCCGTCAACGTGCTTGCCGACACGCAGGAAGCGCTATCGCGCCGCTTCGCCGGGAAGTTCGACGACCGGTTTGCCGGCGTGGGCTATACCGACGGCGAACTGGGAGACGCGGTGCTCGACGATGTGCTGGCGTCGATGCAGTGCCGCATTGTGGCGCGCCATCCGGCTGGCGACCATGTGATCGTCATCGGACACGTCGAACAGGCGGTCGCGCGCGATGCGAAGCCGCTGCTCTACTATCGCGGTGGCTACGCGCAGTTGGACCGATAGACGCGCGCCTCGCCTCCATGTTCACGCCGGCGCGCCAACGCGGCCGCGAGATCCTCGACGATCCCGGTGCGGATCCCGCGCTCGCGTTGCGCTCGCTGCGCGATGTCGCGTTGGCGAATCGGTTTTTCGGCGGACGTCGCGCCGTGCTGGCCGAAGTGCAGCGGGTGGTGCGCACCTTACTGTCGAGGCACGGGACGGTTGGGGAATCACCGGGACCGATCACCTTGCTCGACATCGGCACCGGCCTCGGCGATATCCCGCGCGCGGCGCAACGCATGGCGGCACGGCGGGCAGTCCCGATGACGACGATCGGCGTCGAGCTCGTGCCGGCGCTGGCGCGCGCCGCAGGTACGGCGTGTTCGCATGCGCTCGCGGCCGACGCCATGGCGCTGCCCTTCGCCGATGGCAGCATCGACATCGTGACCTGCTCGCAGGTACTGCACCACTTCGACGGCGCCGAGGCGGAGCGCCTGCTGCAGGAATGCACGCGCGTGGCGAAGTCGGCCGTCATCATCGGCGATCTGCGTCGCAGCTGGTTTGCGGTGGCCGGCCTCTGGGCGGCATCGTTCCTGCTTGGGTTCCATCCGGTGAGCCGTCACGACGGCATCGTGTCGATTCTGCGTGGCTTCACGCGCAGCGAATTACAGCGGCTCGTGGCACACGCGACCGGTTGCCGGGCGCACGCGCACCGGGCGCTGGGTTTCCGGGTGGTCGCGGTGTGGTCGCCCAGCCAACGTGGCATCGCGCGCACGTAGTATCTCCGAATTCTCCTTCAGCCTCGACTATGCACCCGAACTACGAACTGGGTCCGCCGCCACCGGATCAGCTGGTGACACAGATCGACGAGCGGATCGTGCGCGCGCCGGTGGCGCGCATTTTCGCCATCGCGCGCGAAGTCGAGCACTGGCCGGCGTATCTGCCCCACTACCGCTTCGTACGGTTTCGTCATCGCACGGCGGACGGCGGTGGCATGGTGGAGATGGCGGCCAATCGCCCGTTCGGGCTGTTCAACTGGCCCACTTGGTGGTTGTCGGAGATGGCGGTGAACCATGACGTGCCGTGGGTGCGGTTCAAGCACGTCGGTGGCGTCACCACGCGCATGGATGTGGAGTGGAGCTTCACGCCGGTCGAGGGCGGCACCCTCACGCGCATTGTGCACGTGTGGAACGGCCCGTTGTGGCCGGTGATCGGACGGCTCGCGGCCACGCAGGTGATCGCTCCGGTATTCGTGCACGGCATCGCGTCGCGCACTCTGGCGGGATTGGCCGCCGTGGCTGAACGGACTCCTACATGACCAACCCGCCGCACACGCGTACGCCAACGCCCGCGACGCCCGAATCTTCGCCGTCCCGACGCCGAGTGGCGATCACGGGCATCGGCTGCGTGACACCGATCGGCACCGGCGTCGAGGCGCTCTGGCAGGGGCTGCGCGCCGAACGCTCGGCGGTGGTGCCGGCCACGCGCTTCGACGCGTCGATTTATCGATCGCAGTGCGCCGCACAGATCGACGACTTCGACGCCACGCACTGGATCGATGCTAAGCGGGTGAAGCGACTCGATCGCTTCAGCGAGTTTGCGGTGGTGAGCTCGATGCTGGCCCTTGAAGACGGCAAGCTCGATCTGGCCAACGAAGACCGTGACCGCGTCGGCGCCATGATGGGCACGGCCCTGGGCGGCGTGGGATACGCCGAGGAACAGGCGGCGCGCTTTCTGCACGGCGGCCTGCGTGCCGTCGATGCCACGCTGGCCCTCGCCGTGTTCGGTGGCTCGGCGAGCTGCAACATGGCGATCGAGTTCGGCGTGTCGGGGCCCAACTCCACCAACGCGATGAGCTGCGCCTCGGGCTCGATGGCCATCGGCGAAGCGTTCCGTCAGATCCGCGATGGCTACGCCGATGTGATGTTGGCCGGCGGATCAGAAGCGCCCCTCGCCACGCTGTGTTTCGGTGCGTTCGCCCTCATTCGCGCCATGTCGACGCGCAACGATGATCCGGCCCGCGCGTCGCGCCCGTTCGACGCCCATCGCGACGGCTTCGTGATGGGCGAAGGTGGTGCGGTCCTGCTGCTCGAAGAATGGTCGCATGCCGTGGCGCGAGGCGCCCGCATTTACGCGGAGCTTGGCGGCTACGGCACCACCAACGATGCGCACCACATGACCGCCCCGCGCCCTGACGGTGCGCAGGCCGCGCGCTGCATGCGCAACGCCCTGCGCGATGCATCCGTGCGCGTGGAGCAGATTGACTATATCAACGCCCACGGCAGCAGTACGCCGCTCAATGATCCCACGGAAACGATGGCGATCAAGCAGGTCTTTGGCGATCACGCGTATCGCATCCCGGTGTCGAGCACCAAGGGCTACTACGGTCACGCGCTCGGTGCATCCGGCGCCTTCGAAGCGGCCATCAGCGCGCTCACGATCTCGCGCGGCTGGATTCCCCCCACGCTCAATCTCGACACGCCCGCCGACGGCTGCGATCTGGATTTCGTGCCGCACCACGGACGGGAGCTGAGCCCGAAGGTGGTGCTGTCGAAC
>CAMBRJ010000306.1 GCA_945870175.1 Gemmatimonas phototrophica | reverse complement strand
GTCGTGAAGCAGCCGACGTGCGCGATCGCCTGCAGCGCATCGTGCCGGCGGCCGCGCAGCGCGGCGCGGCCGACGTGCAGGTGGCGTTTCGGCTCGGCCTCGCGCTCTTCGATGACGGACGCTACGCGGCGGCGATCGGGGCCTTCGACGACGTCGTCCGTGATGCGCCCACCGCCTCGGAGGGATACTTCAATCGTGGACTCGCCCGTGCCGCCAGCGGCTCGCGCACCGCAGCACTGCAGGACCTCGAGCAGTATCGCGCCAATGCACCGACGATTGACGATCGTGTCGACGTCGGTCGTGCCATCGAAGTGCTGCGTCGTCCGGTCTACCGGCCTGGCGTGGCCTTCGCCCGCAGTCTCGTCCCGGGTTTCGGCCAGTTCTATACCGGCCATCCCGCGCGCGGCGTGATCGTCCTCGCGGCGGTCGGCGGGGCCGCCGGCCTTGCACTGACCCAGCAGACCACCACCATCACGGTCGCGTATGTCGACCCGAATGGTGCGCCGGCCCCGTACACGCGCACCACCACGGAACGTGCGTACTTCACCACCGGCCTCGGCGCCGCGGCGGCCGCGGCACTCTTCGGCATGATCGACGCCGTGAAGTCGGCCAATCGCTCGCAGCGCGGCGCGACCATCGTGGCGCGCACGGCGCGGAGCGCCCGGCGCAGCGGCACCGCGACCACCGTTGCCGTGACGCCGTGGGTCGGTGTGCCGGGAGGATCGTCCGGCGTGAAGGTGTCGCTGCGCTTTTAGCAGCGCTCCGCTGCTAGCGCGTCTTGAAGGCGCCGATCGCGTTCCGTGTAAACTCGGACAACACCAGCGTGCCGCTCATCGCCGCACGCTCCGCGAGCAGGGCGTCCCATTGTTCGGTGCCCGCCCAGAACACGCGCTTGAGCATCGCCATCGCCTCCGGATTCGACGCTGCCAGCGTGGTGGCCAGGGTCAAGACGGCGTCGTCCATCGCGGTGACCTCGTCGAAGAGCTTCGCGTACAGCCCGTGACGCTCGCCCCACGCCGCGTCGCGCCAGTCGGCATCGACCGTCATCGCGCCGAAGGCGGCCAGCCCGATCTTTTTCTCGATGACCGGGCCGACCACAAACGGGCCGATACCCACGGCCAACTCGCTGAGCTTGGCTGACGCCTTGGACACGGCCATGCTGAAGTCGGACGCGGCGATCAGCCCCACGGCGCCGCCGGCCGCTTTCCCCTGCACACGACTGATCACGAACTTGGGTGCACGGATCATGGCGAGGATCACACGGGCAAACCCGCTGAAGAACTCCTGACCCTGTTCCGGACTCGAGATCGCCGTGAGTTCATCGAACGATGCGCCGGCGCAGAACGGGCCGGTGCCACCGCTCTGCAATACGATGACGCGGGCCGACGGGTCGGCGCCGACCGCGGTGACCGCGGCCGCGAGATCGCGCAGAATGGCACTCGGCAGCGCGTTGCTTTTCGGGTGAAAGAATTCGATACGGCCGATACCGTCGGCAATGGCGGTGCGAACGTAGCCGTCTGGACGGTCGGCGGGGCGGGGAGCGTCTGTCGTCATGTAGGCAAAATAGCGTCGCGCTCCGATTGTCGAACCCCGTTTCCGGTGGGTACATTCCCAAATGGACCAGAACACGCCCGTCCCCATCGAGAATCCGGCCCTGCTGGCGGCCTTCGAAGCGCGCATCGCCGCTGGCGAAAGCATCGAGCCGAAGGACTGGATGCCAGAGCGCTATCGCAAGCAGCTGACCCGGATGATGTCGCAACACGCGCACTCCGAAGTCGTCGGCATGTTGCCGGAAGGCAACTGGATCACGCGCGCACCATCGTTGCGTCGCAAGATGTCGCTCATCGCCAAGGTGCAGGACGAGGCCGGTCATGGGTTGTACATCTACTGCGGCACCGAGACGCTGGGTGTCGATCGCCACGACTTGGTCGAAGCCCTGCTCGACGGTCGCGCGAAGTACTCCAGCATCTTCAACTATCCCACGCTGTCGTGGGCAGACATGGGTGTGATCGGCTGGCTGGTCGACGGCGCCGCCATTGTGAACCAGACCGTGCTCGCCAAGGCCTCGTATGGCCCGTACGCCCGCGCCATGGTGCGCATCTGCAAGGAAGAAAATTTCCACAAGCGTCAGGGCTACGAGATCTGCTCGGTGCTCGCCAACGGCACGCCGGCCCAGAAGGCGATGGTCCAAGAGGCGTTCAACCGCTTCTGGTGGCCGTCGCTCATGATGTTCGGGCCGAGCGATACGGATTCGCCGAACAGCGCCGAATTGCTCAAGTGGCGCGTGAAGCGGAAGACCAACGACGAACTGCGTCAGCGCTTCGTGAATCTCACGGTGCCGCAGGCCATTGCCATTGGCATCACCGTGCCCGATCCCGATCTGCATCTCGATGCAGGCACCGGGAACTGGGAGTTCGGCGAAATCGACTGGAGCGAGTTCTTCGAAGTGCTCAAGGGCAACGGTCCGTGCAATCGCGAGCGGCTCGAGGCACGTCGCAAGGCGCACGACGACGGCGCCTGGGTGCGGGCGGCGGCGTCCGCGTATGCCGAAAAGCAGAAGGCGCGTTCCTCCACGGCTGCGGCCTGACCACAGGGATTCCGATCATGTCAGACAGTCAGTGGCCGCTCTGGGAAGTCTTCACGCAGCCCAACAAGGGCGAACCGTTCGAACATGCCGGCAGTGTGCATGCGCCCGATGGCGAACTTGCGCTGCAGAACGCGCGAGATGTCTACGCGCGTCGCGGCGAAGCGGTGAATCTGTGGGTCGTGCCCAGCGCCGCGATCGTCGCCTCGGCGCCGTCGGATGCGGGTCCGTTCTTCGATCCCGGCAACGACAAGCCGTATCGACATCCGCAGTTCTATATCGCGCCGCGCGGCGTGCGCATCTTCTGAGTCGCAGATGACCGAACCGTCGTTCCAAGTCGCCGCACCGCGCTCTACGCCGGTTGCCAATCCGCTGTTCGAGTATCTGCTGCGCCTCGGCGACGATCGCCTCGTGCTTGGGCATCGGCTGTCGGAGTGGTGCGGTCACGGGCCGATCCTCGAAGAGGACATCGCGCTGTCGAACATGGCGCTCGATCTCATCGGACATGCCAGCTCGCTGCTGGCGCTCGCCGGTGAGATCGAAGGGCAGGGCCGCGATGCCGACACGCTCGCGTACTTCCGCGACGCCGTGGCATTCCGCAATGCGTTGCTGGTGGAAATCCCGAACGGCGACTTCGCCGTCACCATGGTGCGACAGTTCCTGTTCGATGCCTACAGCGTGCTGCTGTGGGATGCGCTGTCGCGTTGCGAACACGAAGGACTCGCCGCCATCGCCGCGAAGTCGCTCAAGGAAGACAAGTACCACCTGCGCCACAGCAGTGAGTGGGTGGTGCGCCTCGGTGATGGCACCGAAGAGAGTCACGCGCGCGCGCAGCAGGCGCTCGATACGCTCTGGCGCTTCACCGGTGAACTGTTCGATCACGACGCCGTCGATGACGCCGTCGCGGCCGAAGCGTTCATCGCCATCGATCACGACGCGCTGCATTCGCTGTGGCTGACGATGGTAACGGACGTGGTGCAGCGCGCCACGCTCGCGCTCCCCACCGATGCCGCCATGCGTCGCGGTGGCCGTCGCGGATTTCACACCGAATCCTTAGGACACATGCTGGCCACCATGCAGATCGTGGCGCGCTCGCATCCTGGCGCCTCCTGGTAGGCTGCCCCCCATGCTGAGTCCAGACGAAGTATACGGAGTCCTCAACACGGTGATGGACCCCGAGGTCCCGGTCATCAGCGTGGTCGAACTGGGCATCGTGCGCGACGTGGCCGTTCAGAACGACGCGGTCACGATCACGATCACGCCAACCTACTCGGGCTGTCCGGCCATGCGAGAAATCGAAGCCGACATCCGCACGGCACTGGTCGCCCACGGTGTGCATGACGTGAGTGTGAAGCTGGTGCTGTCACCGGCGTGGACCACCGATTGGATCGGTCCGGACGCGCGCGAGAAGCTCCGCGCCTACGGCATCGCTCCGCCAGGGCGCGCCGAACCGCAGGGGCTGATTACGCTCACGCGCTCACGCGTGGCGGTGCAGTGTCCGTTCTGCCGCTCGAACGATACGCGCCTGCAGAGTGAGTTCGGCAGCACCGCGTGCAAGGCGATTCACGTATGTAATTCGTGTCGGCAGCCGTTTGATGAGTTCAAGGCACTGTAAACTGCCAACTTTGAACGGCAAACGCTGAACTGAAAACTTTGAACTGAAAACTCCCTAGTAAGCAGGGGGGAGGGTATCAGGGGGCAGGAAGCAGGAACCACGCGCGGTTCACCTGCTTCCTGCCCCCTGATACCC
>CAMBRJ010000305.1 GCA_945870175.1 Gemmatimonas phototrophica | reverse complement strand
TCGCAGCTGCACTTCCGCCTCGCCCATGATTTCCGGGCCTGACGGACATCCTGGAGACGTCAGGCTCATATCGACCTGCACGTTCGAACCGTTTACGTGCACTTCGTAGATCAATCCGAGATCGACGATGTTGATATTGAGATCTGGGTCCTTGACGCGGCGCAGGATCAGGCGCGCCTGATCGGCCGAAATCGGGCCACCGGTGGAGTCCTGCGGGGCCGCATCGGATGGCTCCGTGCTGGCAGGCTCCGCGTCGGGCGTCGGGTCTTGGGTCTGATCCATGAGCGAACAATAACCGAGTAGTCCAGTCCCTGTTCTGCTAGCGCGTGTTCTTGACGCTCTTTTTGACCACGGGCTTCTTCCCCGAGGTCTTTTTCTTGGCGCTCGTAGACGCCTTGGATGCGGACGCTTTGGACGCGGACGCCTTCGTGGCTGACGTCTTCTTGGCCGACGTCGTCTTGGCCGAGGACTTCTTGGCCGGGGACTTCTTGGCCGAGGACTTCTTGGCCAAGGACTTCTTGGCCGAGGACTTCTTGGCGGCGGCCCGTTTCGCCGAGGCCCGTTTGGCGGCGGCGGCGCGCCGACGGGAGGCCGCGCTGCTGGCGCGGCTCGACCGAAGCGGGCGGTTCCAATCCTGCGCGAGGTCGGCCCGGAAGCTGACCGGCATCGCCAGGACGCCGGTCGGGTCGTCCATCACGGCCAACACGGCCGCATCGGCGAGGTCGTTTCGGACGTCGGCGATGACCTGGCTGGGCCGGCGAGCGCGGGCGGCATGCACCCGGTTGGTGAGCAGAATGACGAACATCTGCCGATCCGGGTCGATCCACAGCGAGGTGCCCGTGAAGCCGGTGTGGCCGAAGGCGCGCTCCGACATGTACTGGCCGCAGCCCGCTCCACCGTCGCAGGTGTCCCAGCCCAATGCCCGATGGCCGGCCGCCCGCGCGGTGAAGAGCGCGACCGCCGAGTCGGATACGACGCGCACGCCATTGTATATGCCGCCATCGAGCAGCATCTGTGCGAACACCGATAAGTCTTCGGCGGTGCTGAACAGCCCCGCGTGACCAGCCACGCCGCCAAGGGCGTAGGCATTTTCGTCATGCACCTCGCCACGCAGCGGGTAGCCGCGCGGCGGGGCGATCTCGGTCGGTGCCGTCCGTACCGCGGACATCGCGTCAGGACGGAAATGCGTATCCGTCATGCCGAGCTTGGCGAACACGCTTCGCTCGAGGAACGCGTCGAGCGACTGGCCGCTGGCCGCTTCCGCCACGAAGCCCAGCAGGTCGGCCCCGAGGTCGGAATACTCGTAGCAACTGCCCGGCGTGCACTGGATCGGCGAGGCCAGCACGGCCGCACGCGCTTCGGCCGGGGTCTTCGCGATACGCCACAGTTCACGGCCAGCGGGGAGACCGGCACGGTGCGTGAGCAGATGACGAACCGTCACCTGATCGCGCCGCCCGCCGGAAAAGTCAGGGAGGTACCGCGACACGGGGGCGTCGATATCCACCTTCCCCGCATCGAACAGCACCATGATGGCCGTGGTGGTCGCCACGACTTTGGTGAGCGACGCCAGATCGTAGAGGCTTTCCCGCGACGACACGCGAGAGCGCCCGCTCCAATCGAGGGCGCCGAATCCGCGCGACAGCACCGAGTAGCCCTTCCGCCCAACCACGACCGCGGCACCCGGATACCCGCCCGCATCGATCCCGCGCTGCACCACGCGATCAATGGTGGACAGGCGCGCCGAGGACATGCCGACCGCCGCCGGCTCCCGTTCCGGGAGCCCGCTGGTGGCCGTCATGTCGGCAGCAGCGATCACGAGTGCGGCGAGCAGTAACACCAGAGGTGTCCGGCCGTGGGGAAGAGAACTATCGGGAGGCGCCGCAGCGCCCACCATGGGCATTTAAGCCGGACGGATGTGCCCGTCAAGCGAATCTACCCTGTTTCCACGATCTGGTGCGTCGAAAGCAACGAGGGGATGGTGCCGATGCCGTCTCGGTCGCGTTACTTCACGCTGCCGGCGGGCACGGTATACAGCAGGCGCACGGTGGCGCGATCGGTCTCGCTGAGTTCACGCACGCGCACGCGAGCCGACATGATATCGTCGGACGACTCGGCGTGATCGAGGCCGAGTAAATGACCGACTTCATGCAACGCGATGGCGCGCATCTGCGGCGGCGTGACGAAGCCGCCGCCCGGATGCGATACCGCCAGTTGAATGTCGCTCGACACAAGCCAGTAGTCGGCATCGCGACTCCAGATCGTCTTGCCGCTGGTGCCGTTCGCGAACGCGCTGGTGAAGCGCACGTGTACGTCGGCACTCGCCGAATCGATCACGAAGGTGAAGCGCACGGGAATGCCGGCCTGCACCCACGTATCGAACGCATCGCGCACCACGGGGAGATAGTCCGGTTTCCACCCGTCGATATCTTCGCCCTCGCGAATAAACACGCGTAGCGGCCTGGTGGTGCGGTCGGGCCAGCGGGTGAGCGCGGAATCGCGCGAGCGCAACAGGGCGTTCATGTACGTGCCGCCGATGCCGGGTGCGAGACGTCGACGCATTTCGTCGGCGGAGATCGACGGGCGTTCGTCGCGCACGAGCAACGACGACGGCACCAGCAGCTCCTCGCCATGCGGCAATGCGCGTGGCACGATCGTCCCGCTGTCGACAGTGATGCGGAGTCCGCGACGGGCACGCGGGTCGTGCTCGTCGATCGCGCCGCCGGCTTCGCTCTGCGTGGCGGTGGTGCGCACGCCGACACTCTGCCCACCGATAAAGCAGGCCAATCCGACCACACAGCAGGCGAGCAGCGTTTCCGCGGTCTTCATCGAGTCCCGTCAGGAGTCTGGTGATCCCTCCGCGAGGAAGGTGTGCACCGACGCGAAGCACGCGACGGGGGCCTCCCAGCAGGGCGGATGGCCCGCCTCCGCGGGCGGCAGGACGTCCGCCGCTCCATGCACGACGAGCGTCGGCGTCCGCAGGTCACGTCCGTGTCGCAGTCGCGGTCGCAGTGGCGTGTCGCAGTGGCGTGTCGCAGTGGCGTCAAGAATCGCTTGCCAGCGGAAGACGCGATCGATCGTGGGGACACTCGACAGCAACCGCCGGAACACGGAGTCCACGGATGACGCCGGCAGGGCCACAGCCAAGCAAAAGCGCTTTTGGCTTATCCGTGTTTGTTCCGCGCAATCCGCGGTCTCCGTGTTCCAGCTGTTGCTGTAGCTGTTGCTGTAGCTGTTGCCGTTACCGTAGCTGTCGCTGTAGCTATTGCTGTTGCTGCAGCTGTGGCTGTGGCTGCAGCTGCAGCTGTGGCTGCAGCTGTGGCGGTGGATGTCGCGAGAGCCGTTACAGCCACAGCCATGCACCCGCGCCATCCGTCGCGCGACACGCCGCCAACCCGCCACGGCGCGAGGAACAGCTCGGTCACGACCCGGGCGGGTTTCCCGAACATGGTCGCGTCTGGCGGTTGCCGCCGACTGCCCCGTTGTGCGATAGTCAGACTATGACGTCACCGCTCTCCGAGATCGCTGGGCTCCCTCGTCCGAAGGACGATGAACTCGATCTCTTCGGGATCACGCATCAGGGGCGTGTCCGCACCAGCAATCAGGATCATTTCCTGCTCTGCACGGTGCACCCGCAAGTGGTCGTCCGTTCGACCAGCCTGCCGAACATCGACCAGATGACGCTGCGTGGTGAGCGCCTTGCCACGATCATGCTCGTGGCCGACGGCGTCGGCGGCAGCGCGGACGGCAGTGAAGCGAGTCGCCTCGCCACGATCGCCGTCACGGAGTACTTCGCCTCGGCGATGCGCTGTTATCACACCGCCGGCTCGGCCAACGAGCACGAGTTCACCGAGGCGCTGCGCGATGCGGCCATCGAAGCGCACAACCGCGTACGCACGCAGTCTGAGGCGCAGTTCGATGGGCGTCGGATGGCCAGTACGCTCTCGGTCGCGATTGTGGTCTGGCCGTGGCTGTACGTCGTGCAGGTGGGCGACAGCCGGTGCTACACGTACCACGATGGCGTGCTGCGGCAGGTCACCCGCGATCAGACGATCGCGCAGGAGATGGTCGATCGCGGTGCCCTGTCACCCGAGCGCGCACAGAACTCGCCGCTCAATCACGTGCTCTCGAGCGCCATCGGCGCCGAGGAAGCGCTGCCGGTGATTTCGCGCGTTGATGTGGGCAAGCGCGGCACGGTGATTCTGGTGTGCTCGGACGGCCTGACCAAGCATGTGACCGACGAGGAAATCGGTCAGGCGATCGGTCGCATGACGTCGGCCGAACAGCTGTGCAACGAACTGCTGGAGCTGGTGCTCGAGCGCGGGGGCAGTGACAACGTCACGGTCG
>CAMBRJ010000304.1 GCA_945870175.1 Gemmatimonas phototrophica | reverse complement strand
AGCGCGGTGGTCGGCCTCGGCCGATCGGCGGGGCTTCGCCATGACCACGCCGAGACTGGCGCGGTCGCACCATGCGCCGTCGGTCGTGGTGCGGACCGACGCGCGAGGTATCATCGTGGTCCCTGAGACCACCGGTGGGCCGAGCGGGTAACGGGGCTAACTCCATGGCGCTGCGCCGGGTAAGATTGAAAGGATGTGTTCGGTGTGCGTCCTCCCGATCTCGCGGCCCCCTCCGGCGTCCTTATGTCACTATTGATTGCCTGCACGCGCGCAGCGCTTCCCGCGCTCGCCCTCCTCGTCATCTCGACGGCTCCCGCTGCGGCGCAGTCCGGTACGCGACTGCTGCGCACGCCAAGCGTGAGCGCGCAGCACATCGCGTTCGCGTATGCGAATAACGTTTGGGTGGTCGAGCGGGCCGGTGGCGCCGCCCGTCGTCTCACCAGCTTTCAGGGGCAGACGCAGAATCCCAAGCTCTCGCCTGACGGCACATTGATCGCCTTCAGTGCCGAATACGCCGGCAACACCGACGTGTACACGGTGCCGGTCGGTGGCGGCCAGCCGAAGCGACTCACGTGGCATCCGACGGCCGACCTGGTGCAAGGCTGGACCCCAGACGGAAAGTCCGTGATGTTCGCGAGTCCGCGGGCTACGTGGGCGCCGAATGCGGCGCCGCGATTCTGGACGGTGCCGGTGACCGGTGGAGTGGAGACCGCGATGCCGATGCCGCGCGCCAATCAGGGCAAGCTCTCGGCCGACGGCAATCGCGTGGCGTACCGCATGCCGAGTTCGTGGGATGAAGAGCGTCGCAATTATCGCGGCGGACAGAACAAGCCGATCTGGATTCTCGACCTCAAGAGCTTCGCGCTCGACTCCACGCCGTTCACGAATTCGAAGGAAATGGACCCGGTGTGGGTGAACGACGCCGTGTACTTCCTGTCGGATCGTGACGGCGTGTCAAATGTGTTCTCGTACGACACCAAGTCGAAGCAGTTGGCGCAGATTACGAAGTACCGCGACTTCGACGTGAAGTCACTCGATGCATCGGCTGGCACGGTGGTGTTCGAGCAGGCCGGCTACGTGCACGAGCTCGATGCCAAGACGGGTCGCGAGCATGTTGTGAACATCACGGCCACCGGCGACTTCCCGTGGATGATGGCGTCGTGGAAGGATGTGTCGTCGCGTATCACGAGCCTCGCATTGTCGGCCACGGGTAAGCGGGCGGCGGTGGAATCGCGCGGTGAGATCTTCACGATCCCCGCCGAGAAGGGTGACGTGCGCAACATGACGAACACGAGCGGCGCGGCCGAGATCGCGCCGGTGTGGTCGCCCGACGGCAAGTCGCTGGCGTTCTTCAGTGATGCCAGTGGTGAGTACAAACTCGTGATCGCGCCGCAGGACGGCTTGGGCGCGCGTCGCGAGATCACGCTGCCCGAGCCGAGTCGTCCGTATTCGCCGAGCTGGTCGCCGAACGGCCGCAGCATCGCGTTTCAGGATACGCACTTTCGTATCTGGACGGTGGATGTCGCGAGTGGGCAGGCCAAGGTGGCCGATACCGATCCGTACTTCATGGCGGATCGTTCGATCGTGCCGGTGTGGAGTCCTGATTCGCGCTACATGGCGTACCCGAAGCGGCTCAAGTCATTGTTCCGCGCGATCTTCGTATATGACGCGGAGTCGGGCGCGGTAAAGCAGATCACCGACGGCCTAGCGGACGCCACGGCCCCGGCGTGGGATGCGGGTGGCAAGTATCTGTGGTTCATGGCGTCGACGAACTTCGCGCTGAACTCGTCGCTGCTGGACATGTCGAAGTACGACCGGCCGGAAACGCGCTCGCTGTATCTCACCGTGCTGGCGAAGGGCGACGCGTCGCCGTTGCTGCCGGAGAGTGATGAAGAGGCGGCGCGCACGCGCGGCGATAGCGCCGCGGCGCCGGCGGCGGTACGCGCCGACAGCACGCGGCCGGTCGCAGCGGCCGCGCCGCGCGCGGTCCGCATCGATTTTGATGGTATTCAGCAGCGCATCATCGCCGTGCAGGGCGTGGCCGAACGTGATTACGGGGCACTGCATGCCGGTCCGGCCGGCTCGGTGTTCTTCCTCGAGTCGGTGCCGGCCACGGGCACGGGCGGCGCGGGCGCGAATGGCGGCGGTAGTACGTTGCATCGCTTTCAGCTTGCTACGCGCCGCGCGGCACCGTTCGCGACTGGCGTGGCGCAGTACGTGGTGAGCGCCGATGGACGCAAGCTGCTGTATCGCACCGGTGGTGCGCAGGGCGGGCTGTATTTGGTGGATGCCGACCGCGCGGCGCCGGCGGCCGGTACGGGTCGTCTCGCGGCGACGCTGCGGGCGTACATCGATCCGCGCGAAGAGTTCCGGCAGATCTTCAACGAAGGCTGGCGAAATCAGCGCAACAACCTGTACGTGAAGAATGCGCACGGCGCCGACTGGCCGGCGGTGAAGCAGATGTATGAGCCGCTGCTGGCGCATGTGAATCACCGCGCGGATCTGAACTACCTGATCGACAACATGGGTGCCGAGATCGCCATCGGGCACTCGTACGTCCGCGGCGGCGACATCCCCGACGTGCCGGCTAACACCGGCGGCTTGCTGGGCGCCGACTTCACGATCGACAACGGGCGCTATCGTCTCTCGCGCATCTACGACGCTGAGAGCTGGAATCCGGAGTTGCGGGCGCCGCTGGCGGTGCCGGGTGTGAATGTGAGCACCGGCGACTACGTGCTCGCCATCAATGGGGTGGAACTGCGGGCACCGGACAATCTGTATCGCTTGCTCGACGGCACGGCCAACCGGCAGACCGTGCTCACGGTGAATGCGCGTCCCGACATGCAAGGCGCACGGACGGTGACCGTGATGCCGATCGCGAACGAACAGGGGCTTCGCACCCGCGCGTGGGTGGAGCACAACCGGCGTGCGGTGGATTCGCTGTCGGGTGGCAAGCTGGCCTATGTGTACCTCCCCAACACCGGTCAGCCCGGGTACACCAGCTTCAACCGCTACTACTTCGCGCAGCAGGACCGCTTGGGCGTCGTGGTGGACGAGCGCTACAACGGCGGAGGTTCGGCGGCCGACTACATCGTCGATCTGCTGGGGCGTGACTACGACGGCTACTTCAACAATCCGGTGGGCGATCGGTACCCGTTCACCAGCCCCGCGAACGGGATCTGGGGGCCGAAGGTGATGATCATCAACGAAATGGCGGGATCGGGCGGCGACCTGATGCCGTACATGTTCAAGCGGCGGAAAATCGGTCCGCTGGTCGGTGCGCGCACGTGGGGCGGACTGGTGGCGACGACCGACACGCCGAACTTCGTGGACGGCGGTTCGATGATCGCGCCGCGCTTCGGATTCTTCTCGCGCGACGACAAGTTTGCCGTCGAGAACGAAGGCGTGGCGCCAGATATCGACGTCGAGAACTTCCCGAAGGACGTGATCGCCGGTCGTGACCCGCAGCTGGAACGCGCGGTGCAGGAAGCGATGCGATTGCTGTCGACGTGGAAGAACGATCGCGCCACAAAGGAGCCGTTACCGCCGGTGTGGGGTAAGCGGAAACCGTGACGTCATTCAATCCACGTATCTGGAATCGGAAGCTGCATCGCTGGGGCTCGATCGCCGTCGCGCTGCCGTTCATCGTCGTGATCTGTACAGGCCTGCTGCTGCAGCTCAAGAAGCAGCTGGCGTGGGTGCAACCGCCCGAGCAGAAGACGACGTTCAACGTGCCGACGGTGACGATGGAGCAGATCCTCGCGTCGGCGCGCGCCGTGCCGGAGGCGAAGGTGACGGGTTGGGGCGACATCGACCGGCTCGATGTCCGGCCGGGGAAGGGGCTCGTGAAGGTGGTGACCGTCGATCACTGGGAGCTGCAGCTCGACCTCGCCACCGGCGCGCTGTTGCAGTCGACCTATCGTCGCTCGGATGTGATCGAGAGTCTGCACGATGGGTCGTGGTTTCACGATCTGGTGAAACTCGGGGTGTTTTTCCCGTCGGCCGTGATCGTGCTCGGCTTGTGGATCACGGGGATGTATCTGTTCCTGCTGCCGTTTCGCGCACGTGCGAACAAGCGGCGTGTGGCGCCATTGCCCGCGGAGTGAGCGTGCCTGGCGGACCACCGTACTCGAATCGCTCCGGCATCGATGTGGATGGTGCCGGTGTGGGAAGGTGGATGGTGCAGCGGGCGCGTGACCGACTGCCGCGTGCGCCGGCCCATCCGATCGTCGGGGTGGCACCGGATTTGGATTTCATTCACACCAACCGCACCGAACCGGCGCTGACGTGGATCGGCCATTCGTCGATGCTGCTGCAGATCGACGGCGTAAACCTGTTGATCGATCCCGTGTTCAGT
>CAMBRJ010000303.1 GCA_945870175.1 Gemmatimonas phototrophica | reverse complement strand
CGGCGAAATCCCGCAGTTGGGAAACAAATGCCTGGCGGCGGGCCGCAGTTAGCCCAAAAGGTCTCGCGTCACGTCGGTTGGCGTGCGACAGCCGGCCAACGCCAGCGCGAGGTCGCATTCGCTTTTCAGCAACTGCAGCACTTGCTGGGCGCCGTGCTGGCCGTTGACCGCGAGCCCCCAAAGCACCGGGCGCCCCAGCAGGACCGCCTGCGCTCCCATGGCGAGCGCCTTCAGCACGTCGGTGCCGCGGCGAATGCCGCCATCCACGAGCACGGCGCCGCGCCCGTCGATGGCGTTGACGACCTCCGGCAGCGCTCGCGCGGTGGCGATCGCCGTATCGAGCTGACGGCCGCCGTGGTTGGATACGATCACACCGGCCGCTCCGTGCTCGATGGCCAACAGCGCATCGTCTCCGCGCACCACGCCTTTCACGAGAATGGGGAGCGTGGTGATCGACTGGAGCCAGGCGAGGTCGCGCCAGGAGATGGAGGGATCCCAGTGCCGATCGAAGAACTCCGCCAGGGCCGAGGTCGGCGACGCCGTGGCATCCGTACCACCGGCGAGCGTCGCGCGCAGCGCCACGCCGAGATTGGGAACCGATACATCGGGTGGCAGGTGAAAGCCGTTGAGGAGATCACGCTCTCGTCGACCCAGCAGCGGCGCGTCCACGGTCAGCACGAGCGCCGTGCATCCCGCGCGCTGGGCCCGCTGCACCAGCTCCGCCGTGATGCCCCGATCCCGATAGATGTAGAGCTGGAACCAGAGCGGACCCGTCGTGCCGGCGCGCACCGCTTCGATCGTCCGGTTGGACAACGTCGACAGGATCATGCCCGCGCCCGTCCGCTCAGCCGCCTGCGCCGTCGCCACCTCACCGTCGGCATGTGCGAGCTGCTGGAACGCCATCGGGGCCACGAACACGGGCCAGTCGAGGGTGTGCCCAAGCACTTCGGTGCGCTGTGAGCGCTCGGATACGTCCCGCAGCACGCGATAGCGCAGCGTCAGGTCATTCCAGGCCGTTCGGGCCGACCCCAACAGCAGCTCGTCATTCGCGCCACCGGCGTAGTAGTCGTACACCATGCGCGGGAGCACGTCGGCGGCCGCGGCCTCGAACCCGTGCAGGTTGATCAGTGGCGTTGGAGAGGGCATGCAGGAAGATTGCTCATATCGGTCCATTGCGCACGCCTCGCTCGTCCAGGTCAGTGCACGGTCCATGGCCGTCGCTGGCTACGCGCGGATAGCGCTCGACCCTATTCGCTGATACAACAGTGTAGCTCGACCCTCTCTCCTCGACTGCCACCGACCATGCCTCGCTTCCCGTTCGCGCTGCTGCTGGCCTGTTGCCCCGCCATCCTACAGGCGCAGGCGCAGCCTGTACCGGTCACCGCCGCCAAGCCGGGGTGGAAGTGGACCATCGACAGTGTGAACGCCGTGGTCAACGAAGTCCGCGCCGGCCGCTCCCTGCAACCGGCGGCCTGGCCGAATGGGTCGCGCGTGGCGGTGCTGCTCTCGTTCGACGTCGACAACGAGACCATCGCGATCCGCTACGGCGAGCCCACGGTGGGGTCGTTGGCCGAGATGCAGTACGGCGCCCGCGTCGGACTCCCGCGGATCATGCGCCTGCTTGACAAGCACAAGATTCCGGCGTCGTTCTTCATCCCCTCGGTGAGCCTCGCGATTACGCCATCGATGGCCGATCTGATAAAAAAGAGCGGGCGCCATGAGTTCGCGGTGCACGGCTGGATTCACGAGCTGAACATGACGCTCCCCGATTCGGCCGAGCGGGCGTTGCTCACGAAAGCCGTCGTCGAACTCACCGCGCTCACCGGGCAGAAGCCAACCGGCTACCGTGCCCCGAGCTGGAATTTTAGTCCGAACACGTTGTCGATTCTTCGCGACATGGGTTTCCGCTACGAGAGTTCGCTCATGGCCGATGATGCGCCGTACGAACTGGTGCAGCGCGGGCAACCCACCGGACTCGTGGAGTTGCCGGTCCAGTGGATTCTCGACGATGCGCCGCTGTTCGATCCGCGTGGCGAGCGCTACATGAATCCGCGCGATGTCGCGCGCGTCTGGATGGACGAGTTCGACAAAGCGTACGAAGAAGGGACGATGTTCGTGCTCACGCTGCATCCGCATGTCTCGGGACATCGCTCCCGCATCGTGGCCCTCGAGCTGCTGATCGCGCACATCCAGGCGAAAGGGGTCGGCAAGGTGTGGTGGGCCACGCACGCCGAGGCGGCCGAGTACGTGCGCAAGGCGGCCAAGCTCGGCGAACCGAGGTCCCGATAGTGCGCGCCATACTTCGCTCGGCGATGCTGACCATCGCGATGGGCGCCACCCCGGCGTTGGCGCAGCGGGTGGATTGGGCACACACGAGCGGTGATCCCGGCGCGATGCGTTACGCGCCGCTGTCGGACATCGACCGCAGCAATGTGGGGCGACTCAAAGTGGCATGGCGATGGAACACCGGAGAACGGAGTGTGCGAGCCAGCGCGAATCAGCCGGCCGCGCGTCCCGGACTGTTTCAGGCATCACCGATCGTGCTCGGCGATACCATGTATGTCTCCACGCCATACGCGGCGGTGGCTGCGCTCGATGCGCGCACCGGTCGCGAGTTGTGGAAGTTCGATCCGGAGATGTGGCGCACCGGGCAGCCGTCGAACGGCACCGGCTTCGTGCACCGCGGAGTGGCCACCTGGGCGTCGCCGACACAGCGACGGATCTTCATCAATGCGCGCTGGAAGTTGATCGCGCTCGATGCCGCAACGGGCAAGCCCATCCCGTCGTTCGGCGTCAACGGGGAAGTCGATCTCACCAAAGAGCTGCGTCGCGCCGTCAACCAGTTGCAGTACACCAACACGTCGCCGCCAGTGGTCTATGGCGATCTGGTGATTGTGGGGAACGGCGTGGGCGATCGCATCCGCTATCGCAACGATCCGCCCGGCGACGTGCAGGCGTTCGACGTGCACACCGGCAAGCGCGTGTGGAGTTTTCACACGGTGCCCGATTCCGGCGAGGTCGGATGGGACACGTGGGAAGACGGCTCATACAAGTACATGGGCCACACCAACGTCTGGGCGCCCATGAGCCTTGATGCGGGGCGTGGACTGCTCTTCCTGCCGGTGTCGACGCCCACCAACGACTGGTACGGCGGCGATCGGAAAGGCGATAACCTGTTCGCCGAGTCGGTCGTGGCGTTGAATGCCCAGACCGGCGCGCGCGTGTGGCACTATCAGATCGTGCACCATGGCCTGTGGGACTACGACCTGCCGGCACCGCCGGTGCTCGCCACGATTACCTGGAACGGCAAGCCGCGCGATGTGGTGGCGGTGCCCTCAAAGACGGCGTGGATCTACGTCTTCGATCGCGAGACCGGTGCGCCGATTTGGCCGATCGTCGAGCGCCCGGTACCCAAGAGCGACGTGCCGGGCGAGCGCGCTGCGCTGACCCAACCGATGCCGACCATGCCGGCGCCCTTCACCCGGCAAACCGTCAGCGAGCAGGATCTCATCGATTTCACGCCGGAGCTCAAGCGCCGTGCGCTGGAAGTGTTCTCCAAGTATCGAAGCGGCCCGATCTTCACCCCGCCGTCGCTCGAAGGCACGATCGTGATGCCGGGCTCGATTGGCGGAGCGGGATGGGGCAGCACGTCGTACGATCCCGAAACGCACACGCTGTACGTGAAGGGCACCGATAACCCGGTCGTCTATCGGGTGCAGAAGGGCGTGCCGAACGACACCATCGGATTCGAGTACACGGTCGACTTGGTGCGCAGCGGACTTGGCGTAACGGCCTATCCCGACTCGGGTAAAACGGATCATGCGCCGCCTGAACAGCTGCCGCTGATCAAGCCGCCGTATGGCACCATGACCGCGATCAACCTCGACACCGGCAAGCGCCGATGGCAGGTCACCCTCGGCGACACACCGGCGATCCGCAATCACCCACTCCTGAAGAACGTGAAGCTGCCGCCGCTCGGCGTGGCTGGCGCCGTTGGTGGCACCGTCACGAAGGGAGGACTCATCTTCGCCACGGGCGGAGGCTCGGTGCTGTATGCGCTCGATACCCGCGACGGCTCCGTGAAGTGGCAGTTCGAACTCCCAGCCGGGCGCGGCTACGCCAACCCGATCTCGTATCGCGGCGCGAACGGCGTGCAATACATCGTGCTGGCCACCGGTGGTGGTGACAACGCCGAGCTGCTGGCCTTTTCCCTCGACGGCACGCACTGATGCCGCTCCCCTTCTCACCTCCCACTGGTGGACTTCCTATGCGTCGTTCTTGCGTGCCCCTCGTCGGTCTCGTTGCGGCCTTGATCGCCTCGTCGCAGGTTGAGGCGCAATCGCGCACCCCGATCTTCA
>CAMBRJ010000302.1 GCA_945870175.1 Gemmatimonas phototrophica | reverse complement strand
CAACGGCGCGCAGTGCACCTGCTTCCTCCTTCCCGACACCCTCCTTCCTGCACACTAAGCCGTTGGCAGTTAGCCGTTGGCAGTTAGCCGTTGGCAGTTAGCCGTTGGCCGTTCATAATCCCCGTCGCTAGCGACACCCTCAGCACCGCCATAGCTTCGCTTATCGCCCCTCACACTGGAGAACGTCCTGATGACCGGAGTATTCGCGCGCGGAGGCCTGCTCGCCGCAGCCCTCGCGCTCCTCGCCGCCCCGCTCGCGGCGCAAACGCGCACGATCAGCGGCAAAGTGCTCGAAGAAGGATCGCGAGCACCAATCGCCGCGGCGAAGCTACAGGTCACCGGCACCGCGATCGGTGCGCTCTCACGTGATGATGGCTCGTTCACGCTCGTGAACGTCCCCGCCCGCGAGGTCATCCTCGTGGTGCGTCGCCTCGGCTACCCGATGACGCGCGTCACCGTCGGCGCTTCGCAGAGCAGCCTCGAGATCGTGCTCAAGAAGGACGTGCTCAATCTCGATCAGGTCGTCGTCACCGGTCAGGCCACGGGCATCTCGCGGCGCAACCTCGCCAATGACGTCGCCACCGTGAGCGGCGCCGAGGTGAACAAGGTGTCGTCGCAGTCCATCGAGAATGCGTTCCAGGGCAAGATCGCCGGCGCGCAGATCTCGCAGTCCACAGGCGCCCCCGGCGGCGGCAATCGCATCCGCATCCGCGGCATCTCCTCCATTCTCGGGTCCGCGCAGCCGCTGTACGTCATCGACGGTGTCATCGTCTCCGACGTGTCCATCGGCTCCGGCACGAACAAGGTCACGCGCGCCGCGGGTACCGGCATCTCCGTGGGCAACCAGGAAAATCCGGTCAACCGCATTGCCGACCTCAATCCGAACGACATCGAAAACGTCGACATCCTGAAGGGATCGGCCGCGGCGGCCATCTACGGCTCGAAGGCGTCGGGCGGTGTCATCATCATCACCACCAAGCGTGGTCAGGCCGGCAAGCCGAAGTTCTCGCTGCGCCTGGGCGGCGGCACCTCAGAGCTCGCGTACCGCAACGGCTCACGCAAGTTCAACTCGGTGGCCGATGCCGTGACCGTGTTCGGCGCCGGCATTACGCCGTTCTACGACGCCAACCGCGTGCTCGACTACGAGTCGCTGGCCTACGGCAACACGCCGATGAACTCGGACGTGTCGCTGAACGTGAGCGGCGGCAGTGAAGACACGAAGTACTTCATGTCGATCAGCCGTCGCAACGAAGAAGGCATCGTCGAGAACACCTTCGCCCGCAAAACCAGCGCGCGCATCAACCTCGACCAGCGCATCTCCAAGCGGCTCAATCTGCAGGTCGGCAACGAGATCCTGAACAACGCGAACGATCGCGGCCTGTTCGGCAACGACAACGCCGGCAACTCCATCGCGTATTCGCTCACCAAGATCCCGAGCTTCCTGGATCTGCGCCGTCGCCCCGATGGCACGTGGCCGGTGAACCAGTTCTATCCGTCCAACCCGCTGCAAACGATCGACCAGTTCAAGAACGGCGAGAACGTGTGGCGCAACATCACCACGTCGCGCCTCACGGCCGACCTGCTCGCCAGCGACAAGAACACGCTGCAGTTCATCGCCTACGGCGGCGTCGACTTGCTCAATCAATCCAATCTGATCTACTCGCCGCCCACGCTGCAGTACGAGCCGGTGGACGGCCTGCCCGGCACGTCTGCCAACTCGAAGAGCACGAATATTCAGCGCAATATGAACCTGAATCTCGTGCACGGATGGACCCCGCAGTCGTCGCTCAAGATCACGTCGCAGCTCGGCACGCAGTTCGAACAGCGCAGTCTGAATCAAACGCGGGCCTCGGCGCAGAACCTGCTGGGTGGGCTCGAAGTCGTGACCTCAGGCACGGTGCGCGACGTCGACGAGTCACGCTTGGAAGTAGAAGACTTCGGTGTCTTCGCGCAGACGGAAATGCTCTGGCGCGACAAGCTGCTGTTCACGGCCGGTGCCCGCGCCGACCGCAGCAGCAACAACGGTGATGTCGAGAAATTCTACCTCTTCCCGAAGGCCGCCACGTCGTACCGCTTCACCGATCTCGCCCCCGGCCTGGTGGACGAAGCGAAGATCCGCCTCGCGTACGGCGAAACGGGCAACCAGCCGCTCTACGGGCAGAAGTTCACGAACCTCGATCTCTCGAGCGTGGGCGGACTCGGTGCCTTCCGCGTCGGCAGTGTGCGCGCGTCGTCGGATCTGCGCCCCGAGCGGCAGCGTGAAATTGAAGCCGGTCTCGACCTGAACGTGTTCCGCAATCGCGGCACGTTCGCCGTCACGGGCTTCCGTCGCAACATCTCCGATCTGCTCATCACGCGCACGCTGGCGCCCACGTCTGGCTTCAACAGCGAAACGTCGAACGGCGCGGAGATGCAGGTCACGGGTGCCGAAGTCTCGATCAACGCGTTCCCGATCCAGACGCCCACGTGGGGCTGGAATGCGCGCCTCAATTGGGGCACGAGCCGCTCCAAGGTCACGAGCCTTCCGGTTGCGCCGTTCCTCCTTGGCACGTTGCAGACGGGTGCGGTGCGCATCGAGCAGGGCAAGTCGGCCACGCAGCTGTTCGGCAACGATACGCTGCCGCAGGCAGGCGGCCGTGTAGTGGTACCGGTGCTGATGGGCGATGGTAATCCGCTGTGGAGTGCGGGCCTCAGCAACGAAGTGCGCTTCAAGAGCCTCTCGCTGTACGCCCTGCTCGACCAGCAGAAGGGCGGCATGCTCGCCAACGGCACGTGGCGTCACTACGACCTCGGGCAGAACTCGCGCGACTACGAAGAACTCGACGCCTTGGGCCGAAAGCTCGGCGAAGTCCGCCGCACCAACTACCTGCAGGTCACGCGCATTTTTTATCAGGACGCGTCGTACGTGAAGCTGCGCGAAGTCACGCTCACGTGGGACATCCCGCAGAAGTGGGTGGCCAAGACGTGGGCCGGCGCCAGCGGCGCCAAGCTCTCGTTGAGCGGACGCAATCTGTACTGGTGGACCAAGTTCCGCGGTGGTGATCCGGAAGCGCAGAACTTCGGCGCGGGTGGTGTGCCCGACGCCATTCAGCGTAACCGCGAACTCGCGGCGTATCCCGCCAGCCGTAGCTACTGGCTCAACTTCAGCCTGGACTTCTGACCATGACCACATTCCGTCATCGCCAGGCGCGCACTCTGTTGTTCGCAGCCGCCTGTGCCAGCATCGTCGCCTGTCAGTCGGCTGACATCGCGAATTTCAACAGCCCCAATACCTCGCAGCTGGAAGGCTCGCCCAACGCCGCCACGGTGAACACCACCGTGGCCGGCGTAATCGCCGGCTCGCGCTCCGGCGCCGGCACCTGGGCCAGCACGCTCGGCATCTTTGGCCGCGAGATCATGAACCTCGACGGCGCCGAGCCACGCAACGTACTCGCGCTGCTCATCGGACCGCTGGAGCCGGGTGGCTTCGGCACCGACGCCGGCTGGTCGAACTCGTACCGCAATCTTCGCAACGCGTACACAATCCTCAACGTGGTCGACGCCGTCCCCGATTACTCCGCAGCCCAGAAGAGTGGTGTGAAGGGATTTGTGAAAACGTTCATGGCGCTCGAGTACATGAATCAGCTGCGCGTGCGTGATACCTTCGGCCTCGTGTTCGACGTGCCGAAGGATCCCACCGTGCAGGGCGCGTTCATCACGCGCGAGGAAGCGTACACGAAGACCGCCGCCCTGTTCGACGAGGCACGCACTGATCTCGCGGCGGCCGGCACGGCGTTCCCGTTCGCGCTGACCACCGGCTTCACCGGCTTCAATACGCCGGCCAACTTCGTGCGCGTGAACCGCGGCCTCAAGGCACGCCTCGAGGTGTACCGCGGTCGTTGGGCCGACGCCCTCACGGCGCTGAATGAGTCGTTCGTCAGCACCACCGCCGGCACCACGGCCGGCTTCGCCACCGGTGTGTACCATGTGTACAGCACGGCGTCGGGCGACGCGACCAACCCGCTGTTCGACCCCGCTCCGCGCGCCATCGTGGCGGTTCCAGAGTTCCTCACCGAGGCGCGCCTGCGCACGGATGGTTCGCGTGATCTGCGGGCCACGACCAAAGCCGTGGTCGGCACGGTCAATCTGGCCACGCAGGGCATCAGCTCGAATGTGCGGCCGATCGTGTATCCCACCAACGTCACGTCGATCCCGATCATCCGGAACGAGGAGCTCATTCTCCTGCGCGCCGAAGCCTATCTCGGACTCGGCAATCGCGCCGCCGCGATCGCCGATCTGAATTTCGTGCGCACCAATGCCGGTGGACTGTCGGCACTGGCGGCCGATTTCTCGGGTGATCTCGTCACCGAGCTGCTGTACGATCGCC
>CAMBRJ010000301.1 GCA_945870175.1 Gemmatimonas phototrophica | reverse complement strand
GAGCGGCGGGAGGGTGCCGAGGTTCATGGCAGCACTCCGCGCCGCGCGCGTAACGCAAGTTCACCGAGCAGCGCGGCGAGCCCCAGCAGCAGCGGCCAGCGGAACCGTTCGGTGTAACGGATGTAGGCGCGCGCTTCGACGATAGAGCGCTCGAGCGCGTCGATCTGTTCGTAGATGCTCTGCAGCGCCTGGGCATCCTTGGCGCGGAAGTAGCGACCGCCGGTGTTGGTGGCGATTTCGGTGAGCAGGGCCTCGTCGATCTTAACCGGGCGATTCTCGTAGCGCAGCCCGAAGAGCCCGCGCCCAACGGGCACGGCGGCCATGCCTTCGCTGCCGACGCCGATGGCGTAGATGCGAATGCCAAAGGCGCCGGCGGCCTGGGCGGCAGTGCGCGGATCGATGGCGCCTCGGTTGTTCTCCCCATCGGTGAGCAGCACCATCACGCGTGAGCGCCCGGGCGCGGTGCGCAGGCGATTGGCGGCGGTGGCGATGGCGGTGCCGATCGCGGTGCCGTCTTCGAGCTGACCGACCTGCAGGTTATCGATGGCGGCGAGCACCACCGGATAGTCGGTGGTGAGCGGGACCTGCGTGAGCGCTTCGCCGGAGAACGCCACCAGACCGACGCGGTCCGATTTCCGGCCAACCACGAAGCGTTTCACCTTTTCTTTCGCCACTTCGATGCGGTTTTGCGGCTGAAAGTCTTCAGCGAGCATGGAGCTCGAGATGTCGACGACTAGCGCGATATCGATGCCTTCACTCGACACGCGCTCTGCCCGTGCGCCGGAACGCGGTTGCGCCGCGGCGACGATAAATCCGGCCAAGGCGAGTGACCGCAGCCAGGGCAACCAGCGCACCCAGGAGAGCGACGGTTGCGGTCCGCGGCCAAGCACGGCGGCTCGGGAAAACGGGATTGCGCGCTGCGGCGTGGCGCGGCGGCGCCACCAGGACCAGAGGGGCAGCAGCAGCAATAGGAGCAGAAGCGCGGGGTGCGCAAAGTTGATGCCGAAGATCGACCACGCGTCAGGGCTGAGCGAGCCACTGAACTCGCTGAGCACCTCGCGAACCCAATCGAAGAAGCGCGTCACTTCGCTCCCGCCTTGGGCCGGCGCGACTTGCGGCGCGCCTCGTCTTCATCGGTCTGCTTCGCGTCGCGCTCGGCCTTGGCGGCGGCCGCGCGGGCGGCTTCCTCGGCGGCACGTCGGGCGCGTTCGGCCGCTTCGATGTGATCGACGACGGCGCGGGCATCGGCCGCCAGTTCGCGGACCCGCGTGCCGGAGACGACGCGACGGGCGAACTTGATGCCATCGCCATCGGCCATGAGGGAGATGAGTCGATCACGCGGTATGCGCTCGTCATCAGCGACGGCTCCGAGCAGTTCGGAGCTGGTGAGCGACAGCACCGCCCGCGGATTCCGCTGCGCGAGATAGGTGCGCACCACGTCGATCGCGAGGGCGACGTAGCGTCCACGCTCACCGGCGTCGGCCAAGGCCAGTCGATCGAGTCGATCGAAGTCGTGCACCGCCCGCGCATAGGGATCGAGCGCGGCGTGCGTGGTGAAGCCGGCACGCGTCCGCCGGCGCTTGAACAGCCACCAGAGCACGGTGAGGGCAGCCAGCAACACCAACGCGGGCCACCAGCGTTGCCACCACGGCACGACCCGCGGAAAGAGATCGCGCGGCGGCTTCGGCTTGTGCATCGAGGAATCGCCAGGCAACACCGACTTGACGAACACCCGGGCGTCGCTGAGCGGCACGTTGATCGTGGTCGATCCGTAGCGCACGATCGCGTCTTTGAGACCGAGCGGGAGCGCACCGACGTTCCAGGCGGCCAGCGTATATTCGGCACGTTCGGTGCGACCACCAGCGCGCATCGACTCCTGCGTCACTTTCGTTGGCTCGCGACTCACGACCATGGCCGTGGTGTCGTCGAGCGTGGGCCAGTCGATGCGCGCGCCGACGGGGACGACGACCGTGACGATGAGCGTGAACGGATCGCCCACCTCGATCGTGTCGGGGCGCACCACCAACAAGCCGACTTTGACCCGCGATCCGTTGGGTGGCGTGCGCACGCCGAGCGACACCGGCGGTGCGGGTTGCGCGTGCGCAGTCGCGAACAGCGAGGCCGCGCCGAATGCGATCAGGGCCGCCGCGCGACGCACGGAGGGGATGCGAGACATCAGCGGCTCCGCTGGTCGGCCACGGATACCGGCGCATTCGGCGCGCGCACCGGCGCGGCGGTGCCGGCAGCATCGCCCATCGCTCCGCGCGGCCCGGTGCGTACGGCCCCGTGTGGACGCCGTGTCCGAGCGCGGAAGAAGGCCAGCAGCGCATCGACGTAGCCGTGCTCGGTGTGCACGACGATTTCGTCGAGCCCCAGTCGGCCGAACAGTTTGCGGCGCCGTGCATCGTCGGCGGTGACCTGCGTGGCGAAGGCCGCGCGTACCGCCGGGTGCGACGTGTCGATTTCAACGACCGCGCCCGACTCGGGATCCTGCAGTCGCGCGGGGCCGATGTTGGGCAGCACGCGCTCCGACGGATCTTCAAGGGTCACGGCAATCACGTCGTGACGTTGCGCGAGTCGCGCCAGCGGCTTCTCGAGATCGTCGGCGAGAAAGTCCGACGCGAAGAAGACCACCGAGCGATGCGGCAGCAGGCGCATGAGGCGATCGACCGCGACCGCCACCGAGGTGCCACGACCGACGGGGTTGGTGGTGAGGAGGTCGCGTATGAGGCGCAGCGCGTGCTTGCGTCCCTTTCGAGCCGGGAGCGCGTGCTCGACGCGATCGGAGAACATAAGGAGACCGACGCGATCGTTGTTGCGCGTGGCCGCCAACGCCAGCACACCGGCCATCTCAATGGCGAGTTCGTGCTTGAAGTGGGCGCGCGTGCCGAAGCGCGACGAGCCCGACAGGTCGATCACGAGCATGATCGTGAGCTCCCGTTCTTCGACGTAGCGCTTGACGAACGGGCGTCCCATGCGGGCCGACACGTTCCAGTCGATCGAGCGCACCTCATCGCCGGGCTGGTACTCGCGGACTTCCGAGAACTCCATACCCTGCCCCTTGAAGAGCGAGCGGTACTCCCCGGCGAAGCGCGAGTCGACGAGCCGCCGCGTGCGCACCTCGATGCGACGGACCTGCCGAAGCACCTCGGCCGGCGCCACCGTGAGCGGCGACACGGCGGGCGGCGACACGGCGGGCGCGCTCGGCGAGACGGTCGACGCGTCGGACTTCGCCACGGCGGTCAGGGGGCTTCGACGACGGCGAGCAGGCGCGAAACGATGGTGTCGCTGGTGACGCCTTCGGCATCGGCTTCGAACGACGTGAGCACGCGATGGCGCAGCACATCGGGCGCGATGCTCTTCACGTCGTCGGGCGTTACGAACGCGCGGCCGCGGAGGAAGGCATGCGCCCGGGCCGCCTGTGCGAGTGCAATGGTGGCACGCGGTGAGGCACCGAATTCGATGAGCGGGCGCAGCTCGGCCGCGCCGACATCGGCGGGCGAGCGCGTGGCGTGCACCAGGTCGACGATGTAATCGACGATGCGCTCGTCCATGTACAGTTCGGCAATGCGACGCCGCGCGTCGAGCAGCTGCTCCGGCGAGGCGATCGCGTTAACGACGATGCTTTCCCCGCCGGCCATGCGTCGGAGAATTTCTTTCTCCTCGGCGCGGGTGGGATAGCCGACGCGCAGCTTCATCATGAAGCGGTCGACCTGCGCCTCGGGCAACGGATAGGTGCCTTCCTGCTCGATCGGATTCTGCGTGGCGAGCACGAGAAACGGCTCGGCCAGGCGATAGGTCGTGCCACCGATCGTGACCTGCTTTTCCTGCATGGCCTCGAGGAGGGCGGCCTGCACCTTGGCCGGGGCGCGATTGATTTCGTCGGCGAGGATGATGTTGGCGAAGATCGGCCCGTGCTTGACGCGGAATTCGCCGGTGGGCTGGTCGAAAATCTGCGTGCCGACGACGTCGGCCGGGAGCAGATCGGGGGTGAACTGAATGCGCTGAAAGCTTGTGCGCACGGTTTCGGCGAGGGTGCGCACCGTGAGCGTTTTCGCGAGCCCCGGGACGCCTTCGAGGAGCACGTGCCCGCCAGTGAGGAGCGCGATGAGCAAGCGCTCCACCATGTACTCCTGTCCGACGATTCGCTTGGCGACTTCGCGCAGGACCCCCTGCACCAGGGCCGTGTCCTGCGACGCGGCAACGCTCGTGGTCACGATCTGCTGCTCCTCTTTGTGAGGGCTCGTTCCGTCGAGCATACCCGACAGCGTCCGGTCTGCTCCGCCCTGTGGCCCGTTGGCTCGTCCCGACGGGACTACTTGCCGCCGCCCATGAGGGCTTCAAGTACTTCGCGCTCGGTGCTGTTGAG